>JAAYQK010000223.1 GCA_012519325.1 Gracilibacteraceae bacterium
CAAAAGGAATAAACAGATAAACCCTGAGGATGCAACTGTAGTCATAGTTTTGGATTTAGCCAACCTCGGACATCTGGAAAGCATGATAAGGGTCAAGGGGAAGTCTGTAAGCCTTACCTTTAGAGTTGAAAACAAAAATATTGGAGCAATTCTAAGAAAGAATGGAGACTCGTTGAAAAAGTCATTAAATGAAAAGGGCTACAGCCTAAATCCTATAAGGATTATTGGCATGGAGCAGCCCTTCAGCCTGCTTTCGATGGAAGCTATGATTAATGAGAGCGCTTGGGATAAAATCCATTTTGATGTGAGGGTATAATATGGAAAAGAAACTAAAAAAGGCAGCCGCTCTTACTTATGAAGGTGGAGATGATGCTCCTAAGGTTACTGCATTGGGCAAAGGAGAGATTGCTCATCGTATTATTGAAACCGCAAGGGAAAATAATGTACCTGTATTCGAAAACAGCGGTTTAGTAGATGCACTGATGCGGTTGGGAATTGGCGAACAGATACCTCCGGAGCTTTATGGTGTTGTAGCTGAGATTCTGGTTTTCATTTCTAAAATTGATAAGTCAGAGGGAGAAAAGAATGGGAACAAATAAAGTATTCGGAGCCTTTGGAGAATGTCTTGCTGCAGAGTATCTTTCAGAAAACGGGTACAAGGTATTGGAAAGAAACTTCTGCTGCAGGTTCGGTGAAATTGATATAATTGCGGCTCATGAGGAAACAATTGTTTTTATTGAGGTTAAGACAAGGAGCAGCGAAAAATTTGGCATGCCCTCAGAAGCCGTAAGCCTCACAAAGCAAAACAGAATGGTAAAAACTGCATTGTATTACATGCAGAAAAACAAGCTTTTGGATTATATGTGCAGATTTGATGTGTTGGAGATAATCGTCGATGAAGATAATATAAAACGGATTAACCTTATCAAGGACGCTTTCCAATATTCAGGGAAGCACGGATATTAGTAGATGAAAGGATTTTTTTATGTTGCTGAGTAATTCACTTGCAATTTCACATGAAATCATAAAAAGGGTTGTCAAACAGGGCGACACAGTTGTGGATGCAACCATGGGAAATGGGAATGACACACTGCTACTTGCAGGACTTGTGGGGGAAAAAGGAAAGGTATATTCTTTCGACATACAGGAAGCAGCTTTGAAGAATACGGAAAAAAAGCTCAGAGAAGCTGGAGTATCAGGTATAGTTGAGCTAATATGCGACGGGCATCAGAATATTGATAATTATGTTCCTAATGGTATAAGGGCAGTCATGTTCAATTTGGGTTATCTTCCAAAGGGAGACCATAGTATAGCAACAAAGGCATGCACAACTATAGAAGCATTGAAAAAGTCCATGGAGCTGCTTATGGACGGCGGAGACATTACGATAGTTATTTACTACGGAGGGGACAGCGGCTTTGAAGAAAAAGAGTCGGTGCTGGAATATATAAAAACTATCGATTGCAAGAAATATTCCGTACTGGTATGTGATTTTGTGAACCAGATAAATTGTCCTCCGATTGCCGTATGCATAGAGAAAATACGCAAATGATAAGTACTACGGAGCAG
>JAAYQK010000224.1 GCA_012519325.1 Gracilibacteraceae bacterium
AATATTCCTCTTTGATGCATAGGGCAGCATTTTGTCTATTGTGCTTCTAATCATTAAGTCCATGCTAAAGGGTTCACATTGAAGCTGAATATATCCCGCCTCAATTTGTGACAGCTGAAGAATTTCATCCACCATACGTTTTAATCTTGCTGTTTCATCCATTATTATTCCAAGGTATTTCTTCCTTTCCTCCTCCGACTCGACAAGCCCGTCCTGAAGAACCTCCGAATACCCCTGCAGATAACTTAAAGGAGTCCTTATTTCATGAGATACATTGGCAATGAACTCTCTCCTGATCTGCTCGACACGGGTAAGCTGCTTTGCCAGATTGTTTATGGTATTCCCCAGTTCCTTTATCTCTCTGCTGGAACGCAGGTCAATTCTTGTATTATAGTTTCCTTTTGATATTTCCAGTGCCGCGTTGTTGATAAGCTTCAGAGGTTTTGAAAAGCTTTGCGAAAGTATAAATGACATTGCTGAAGCAAGTGCTATTGCCGTAACAAAAATATATAAAAACTGCTTCCTTATGGCAGCAATAGTTGTCTGCATATACTCCAGAGTGGTTATTATATACACGGCTTCAGTTATTTCGGTACGTTTTAATGATTCGCCCCCGTAGTGTTCATTAATATTCTGCCTGCTTTTTACAGGAACGCCAACAAGAAGCGTATCCATTTCCTTTGGCCATACCGAATACGGGTTGCTTATGATTTTGCTCCGCTCGTAAACCGTTTCCCCGTTAAGTATCTTGTCAATATGTTTCTTTCCGAAAGTACTATCCAGCTTGTATTTGTTCGTTCCTTCCACATATATGACTTTTCCGTTATTGTCGGTAATAATTATAATATCATTCACTCTTCTCATAACACTGTAGTAGGGTATGGTAAAATGCTGATCCCTGGCTACATAATTTGCCAATCTGAAACAATCCTTCTCCAGTTGTTCTTTTTCCAGTTCGAAATAGAAATCATATAAAAACTCTGTCTGGAATACCAGAATAAAAACAAGAAGCGCCAATGTCATTGCTACTATTGATGCCCATAGTTTGAATGCTATTCCGTAACTTCTCATTTCGGCACCTCAAACTTATACCCGACTCCCCAAATAGTACTGATATAACTGCTGCAATCCCCCAATTTATCCCTCAGCTTTTTTATATGGGTATCTACAGTCCTGGGATCGGAATACTGCTCATATCCCCAGACCTTAAGAATCAACTGCTCCCTGGTAAAAACAATCTTTGGGTTGGAAGCAAGAAAATGCAGCAGCTCATACTCCTTATTCGTAAGATTGATCCTCTGTTTGTTTACAGTTACTTCCCTGGACAGCTTGTCGATCACTATATCTCCAAATTCTAAATTTGTAACAGCTTCACTGCTCTTTACCTCCGACCTTCGCAGCAGGGCTTTTACTCTTGCCGTAAGCTCTTTTGGGCTGAAGGGCTTCACCAAATAGTCATCGGCACCCAGCTCGAAGCCGAAAAGCTTGTCGAACTCCTCACCTCGCGCTGTCAATAAAATTATAGGAATATTGGATGTTCTCCTTATTTCCCTGCATACAGTCCACCCATCTATTTCAGGCAGCATTATATCCAGTATCACAATGTCCGCCTCATTCGTTTTGAAAAGATTCAATCCCTGTCTCCCGTCAACTGCTTCAATGAGTATGAAATTTTCTTTTCTGAATGCTATCTTTATTAGCTCTCTCATTTTTTCTTCATCTTCTATCAGCAGCACTCTAACACTGTTTTCCACCCAAACTCCTCCTTTTAATCAACACCCCTATAAAAGTGCCCCTTTGTAAATCCCATGCCCTTGATTTCTTCTATCAGTGATCTGTCTTCGCTAATTTTATTATGATTTTTGTAAAGCTTCATAATTCTGCCTACAGTTTCCGGCTTTTCAATATAAAAATCAGCCCTTAGCTTACAAACCCCGCTGCTTATTACATCTCCCAAATCTTCAGCCATAAACAGCACATTTGAGTTCAAGAGCTGCGTTCTGCATGAGTCAAGCTTTATCATTCGGAAAATTTTTCCTTTCTCGTCTATTATACCATAATTTGAGCTGTTGCATCCTTCCGGATAATTACAGTTAATCCTGAACATTGAAACCGGACAGTATTCGGTGGTCATAACCGGCAAATACCCATATACAACGGCCTCCGCAGCAGCTGCAACATGGGAGCTTATTGCTTTAATCTGGGGCAGGTTCAATTCAGGAGACAATCCTACGGCTTCCGCTCCCTCCCTGATCCAATGACTTGCCGACACTGAATTGAATACGTTCATGCTGTAATTGATCCTTATCCTGCGGATTCCTAAAACCCTCGCCAGTTCCAATTGTCCGGATGCCGATACCACTATCCCGAAATGCTTCTGGTCCGCTTTCTCAATAATAGCCTCAAGAGTTCTCCTTGTCTTACCCAATTCTTTATCCGGCATAATGTTAGGAAGCACATAAAACAAACTCTTTCCCCTGCTCTTGCATATTTCTTCAATTTTTGCAGTCTCGGGTAGAATATCTCCCTCATATGCACTGCTTAGAATATATATTGTATCGGCTCCCGAGCTTATGGCACTGACAGCAGCCGCATAGTTTCTTATCCCTGCTATATATTCCAATGAACATTCTCTGGGAGCTTTCCCAGATGATATCATGCTTTTGACTAATTCTTGGGCATTTATTTGTATGACGGGCCGGTCATACTTGCGTGAGCGCTTATGGGAAAGCAGCTCCAAGGCCTTTCTTCTCATGCGGTTAACCTGTCTTGCGGGTATGTAGCAGTCATCGTCAATTACTGCCTCTGTAATTTTTATCAGGTAAGGGGTATCGCCGGTTTTTCCAAGCTGCTCCTTTATTTTCCGGATGGAGACAGCGGTTTTTATAGCCTTTTCGACCCTTTCCTCATCGGTATAGCTTACGGTGTTGCCGTCACTGTCCTTTGCAGTTATTACCGGATATTGCCCGGTTTTAATAATCAGGCTGCACTGAACAGGGATTTTCCTCCTATTCTCAGGTGAATACTCCTCCCTTGCCTTTCTGTTAAGTTCAGAATCAAAGGTCTTCCTTACACCGGAGCCGGCTTCAATTTTGTCCCTTATAAACAGCTCAGCAATATCTCCCTTTCCGGCACTTTTAACATTCCTACCCCCGACCCTTATTCCGCTTATTATTGCGCCGGTACTCCTGCCGCTTTTTGATATTATTTCTATTCCGTCCCCATCACTTAATGAATTCTCCTCTATTAAAACTGATACCATTTCGCCTTTCCGGCTTATTACCTTTCCCAGTCCTACACCTCTGTTGTCAGGTCTCTCTATGCTTACAACTTCCCTGTTTCTCTTATTGAACAGGTACCCTTCGGTAAATTCCCTGTTAAATGCACTTTCCAATTCATAAGCAGCGCTGCTTGTATCCTGCTTTTCATTTTTCAGTATGTTATCCAAAGCATGCCTGTAATGTCTGACTACTATTGCTACATACTCAGGCCTCTTCATTCTGCCTTCTATTTTCAGGGAGGACACCCCGGACTCCGTCAATTCCTTCAACCTGTTGTAAGTATTAAGATCCCTTGTGCTCAACAGGTGCTTGTGCTTATTTTCAATTACTGTTTTTTCGGTATTGAAATCATATAATGAATATTTCTTCCTGCAGGGCTGGGCACATCTCCCCCGGTTTCCACTCCTTCCTCCGATAAGACTGCTCATTAGGCACTGTCCTGAGTAGCTTACACATAAAGCTCCATGAATAAATACCTCTAATTCCACGCCGGTACTTTTAGCAATTTCTCTGATCTCTTCAATGGACAACTCCCTTGCTGTCACAATTCTTTTGGCACCTAATCCGGAATAATACCGGGCCCCTTCCGCATTGTGCACAGTCATTTGGGTGCTGCAGTGAATGTCCAGGTCGGGAAAAGCATTTGCCGACAGTTTCAAAAGAGCAATATCCTGAACAATAATTCCGTCAACACCTGTTTGATATAAAAAATTCACATAGTTCAAAGCATCCTCAAGCTCACGGTCGGACAGCAGTATATTAACAGTCACGTATACCCTGACGCCCCTGATATGAGCGAAACTTGCCGCCTTTGCAAGGCTTTGGCCGTCAAAGTTGTCTGCATACGCTCTCGCATTAAATTTATTTCCGCCCAA
>JAAYQK010000225.1 GCA_012519325.1 Gracilibacteraceae bacterium
ATTAATGGCAGTTTCAAGTTCAACGCGAAAAACTTCATCAACAGATTCATTTTTTAGTAGTGCTGACAATAATTTTGTGTTAAGATTAGACATAAGGGAACCTTCTTTCTTATGTAGTATTTATTGTTGGCACTTTAAATTCTACAAGAAGTTGGTTCCCTTTTCTAGTATTAACTAGAGAACCGAGTTTACACAAAATATTTTATACTACCCTTTAATCTGTCCAATGCCGGCTTATAATCATCACACATACTATAGTATCTCTTGGCTTTTTCTATCTGTCCAAGACACTCATAAATTACACCAATATTATAATATGCACGGTAGCTGTTAACCCCGTCCATCTTAGAATATTCCATCTTAGTAGCCTTTTTGAATTCACCTATTGCCTCTGTGAATTTTGCATTGTTCATGTATATTAGCCCCATTAGGAATACAAAATCAGCACTTACAGCGAATTCATCATATACTCCTAACAGCTGCATTGCTTTCTCATACTGTCCGGAGTTAAGAAGGGAGTAGCCGTAGCTTTCAACCATGTCCTGCACATATTCCAGTCTGGTATCTAAATCAAAATATAACGCCTTATCAAACCACTGACATGCAGTCACATAATCCTCCTGCATATAATAAGATTTGCCCAGCTGATATAAGACATAGGGATCATCTCCCTCATTCTCTAATTGTTTCATGAGAATGGTAATATTTCTGTCTGTTTTCTTTTTTCTTGTCTCAAGGTCTCCGTCGTAACCTCTATGGTCTACCTCCACCGGAATATTATAGTACCGGATTTCGCCCTCTCCTATATGGGCCGGCTGTTCATGAATCTTACCTTTGTATTGATATAACCTTTTCGAAAATAACCTGGCAACCCGGCTATTAACCCGAAAGACCTCCCCGTTTCTTTCAAACCTGTCCTTTATGACCAGTCTTCCTACACCTTCAGGATTCTGCCTGATTAGCCTTTCCACCTCTTTCTTGTTAAAATGCTCAAGCACCTCGTCACTGTCTATCACAAGTATGTATTCATTTGATGCCTTGCTTATACTAAAATTCCTGGCCGCTGAAAAATCCTGCTGCCAGACGAAATCATAAACATTATCGGTATATTCTCCGGCAATCTGCTTAGTGCCGTCCGTAGAACCGGTATCCACAACCACAATTTCATATCCCAGGGGCATCAACGCTTTGAGGCAGCCTGCCAGGTGCTTTTCCGCATTTTTAACTATCATACATATTGATATCATAACCTCTACCCTGTATCTTTCTTATGCTGGCCGGTTTATCATAAACCGTACCTTTTATTGCTGCAATCCCTTATGCTTCATAAGTTCTTCTACAATAATCCAGTCGGAAGGCTCGTCAATTTCAAAATAAGTCTCTTCACTCATTTCCACAGCCGCAATTCTTCCGGAAATCCTGCATCCGCTCTTTAACAGCAGCTCCTTCGAGGTAATATAAAAAGCTCCGTTTTCAACTAAGAACCCGTCAAACTCCTGGCGCCTGGGCCGCGCAAAAATATCATAATTACAAGGTTTTACATGCCTGCCGTCACTGCTCCAGATAAACCTTTTCTGCCTGACCACGGACAGAACGCTGTCCACATCCTCGCGGGCATACTCCTTTAAGCCTCTGGCCAGGTCCCCGGAGGTCAACAGCGGAGAAGTTGCCTGTATCAAAATTATGTCATCAAAATCATGGTTATCCGCAAACTCCAGCATGGCGCTTTCCGTACTTGCCGTATCTGTTGCGCTGTCCGGACTGCGGCCTATAACCTTGACCCTTTCAAAACTAAAACCATTTACCGTGTCGGCAATCTCCCTGCTGTCGGTTGCGACATATATTTCATCAATTCCTGGGCAATTGTGTGCCGCAAGTACTGTCCAGAAAACCAACGGCTTTCCGTTTATTATTTTTATGTTTTTTAGCGGTATTGATTTGCTTCCGCCACGGACCGGAATGAACGCAATTGTTTTTCCCATGCTAAACACCTGTATCAGGAATGTTTCCTGTATTTCAGCTTATTTCTTTGTTCCGCCTCGATGGGCAGAACCTCTTCGGATTTATACGTAAGGCTCTTATATGTAGCCACAAGGTTTCTCTTCAGCCTTCTCAGTCCGTCCGGCTCAAGGGATGCGGCATGGTCGGTCCCCTTCCATGTTCTGTCCAGGGTAAAATGCCTTTCGATAACGGTCGCTCCCAGGGTATAGGCGGCAATATCAATGGCTATTCCGTTATGGTGTCCTGAAAATCCTATTTCCTTGACTGTCGATCCGTATGTATCCACCAGCCGTCTGATTTCCAGCAGGCAAACATCTTCAAAAGGCACCGGGTAACCCGAGGTGCATGAATATAATACCAGGTCCTTGTTTCTTCCCTTGGATTCAAACAGCTTTACCAGCTTTTCTTCTTCTTCCCTGGTCGTCATTCCCACCGAAACATGGATTTCGCCGCCATAATTGTCGCATAGCCAGGATAGCAGCTCATAATGGTTGTTGCACGCGCTCGGCACCTTAATCATAACCGGATTCAGAGCGGCTATTTCCTTTGCCGAAGTCATATCCCATACGGACGTGGAATAAGTGATTCCAAATTCTTTGCATTTTTCCATGAGGAATTTATGCTGCTCCGCCGTAAATTCCAGAAACTCCCTGTGTTCTCCGTATGTAGCCCCGTACGCATGATAAGGGTTTGGATGAGGCGCATTATATTGTTCTTCGGTTAATAATTCTCTGTTGTTTCTCTTTTGAAATTTTACTGCGTCCACCTCACAGAAGATTTTGGCTATCTTTATCATCTCAACGGCAATGTCAATGTCTCCCTTGTGATTGCAGCCAATTTCGGCTATTAATCTCGGATTCTTATATTCAATGGTTTTATTCATATGCCCCACCTTTCTCTTCCGTACCGGAAGTAATTTTGCATCTGTGTTTAATCATACATTTTTATTGATCAGCATGCTCTCCGAAGTATTTATACAGAAAATCAACCGGCAGCATCCTGTCGTCAACATAGTAGTCCGCATTCGGTTTGCCGAAATGAAGCTCATGATACTTCAAACCCCATTTTGACAGCTGTTCCTTCGTAACCGAAGACCAGTCAATGCCGGTAACATAACCTCTTGCGGTAAATAAAACAATATGGTTTCCCATATCATATAATTTGTTTATAATATCAATCATTTCCCTATTCGGCTCCGCTAGGGCATAATTGTTATCCTTGGCCTGGCGAGCAATTACTCCGTCTATATCAAAAACAAATCTTTGTCCGCCTTGCTTTATCTTAAGGTAATCGTTTTCCGGATTATTCATTCCAAAATTGCCTCCCGGTATCATCCATGGTTTTTGAGTTCTTCAATGGCCTCTTTAATCATCTTCATAATATATTTGGATGCGTCAATAACCGCTTCGTATATAATCTTGGATTTCTGGAATGTGGACAAATTATATTCCTCCTCGTTTTCCGAAACAATAAGAAGCTCGGACAATTGGTTGGCTGTAACGGAAGTTATATAGCTGTCCATTAAATTATATATCTCCTGTTCTCTTATGAAGCTGTTTATCTGCTTTAGCCTCTTTAAGCTGTCGTTTATGTTTTTCCCGGATAACCCTCTGCCGTTATCCCTTATAACAATATTACATTTTCTGACCGCTGTTTCGGCTTCATCGGATATTCTTTTCAGAACGGGAATATATCCTTCGAGATAAGCGACAATATTATCAATAATCTTCCGGTCGGCGATAACCCTATTTCCAAATTCAATGCTTTCAATCCGGTCATCTGCCGGACAGTATTGCTCCAGTGCCTCATTTAACGGCATGACAACGGTCCCTTTGATCCTTGCTCCTCTTCTTTTGGCATCAATAACCTCTACATCGGGATTCACCGCTATTAAATCCTGGTATTCTATAACAAACTCCTTCCAGTCATATCTTGATTTTATCATATTGCCGTCGATGCCTTCAATCAGGATATAATCATTTTCACCCCTGGCGTCAACTTCTCCTCCGGCATGACTGACATTTCCGCTGTATGCAAGGTCCTGTCCGACCAATATAACCCGTTTAAAGCCCAGGTTGACACATGCCGTGAAAGCGGAAACGGCAACCGATCCTCCGGTTGGAATATTGGACGCTTCCCTTCCTAACATGTTAAGTATCTCTTTAACTAGGAAATTGCTTGTGCAGAATATCTTTTCTCCGACATGGTGTCTTAATATATCATGATTGGCATGTATGGTACATATCAATGGGACACTTACATCATCTCTTAATGAGAAATGCCTGCGCTCCTTCATAGGGTCCACCGTTACAACAAAATCCGGTTCAACCCCTTTATCCAGCAGGTATTCAAGAATGCGGTCACAGGCAAATATGACGGCTTTACCCTTTGCCCTTTTCAAATCCTCGATGTTTTCTTCCACAGACGGTCCCGCCGCTACAACAATCGCAGGCAAATGCGTCGGGATATAGTTTTTTAAATCATTTAATGTCATGCAATTCGGCAGATAGATTAAATTCTTGAATAAGTTATAAATGCTTCTTTCGCTTAGCTTGATAATAGTATTAATGTTTATCCTGCTGGATGTCATGCTGTCTTTTATCTCTTTGAAGAATTTAACGCAGCTCTCTGTAAATATATGGTCATAGTTCGGATATATCAACTGTACCTGTGATTTTATGTTGGTTACATCAATCAGGCTTTGAATTGCCAGGTGGAATTCAAAATCATTAACCCCTTCAACAGCAATAAGAATTCTCTTATCGGATAAGATGTCCGATAAATCATAGTTGTTAATCACATGAATGAAAATATCATAACAAGGCTCGTATAAAACCAATACTTGGCTCTCGTCCATTCTTTCAATGATTGCCCGGGCAAATATCCCATTGCCTATACCGAACATTGAAATTACCGTTTTTATATTCTGGAATTTATACTGCTCGCTCCATCTTTTCGCTTCTTCCGCCGGCCTGTACATGCTGTTTAACCTGTATGTATTTCCCTTATAAGTAATCAACAGGATGTTTTCGCCGTCTCTTGCCTTAACGGTCTCAATGGCATCAAGCCTGTTCGTATGGCTGATGCCGTCCTTTATCAGGTTCTTATATAAGTAATCATGATTTTTTTTGATTAATTCCATATTCAGGTCATAATAATTCATAGTTCCTACTCCCTGTCAATCATATAAAGCTAATAAAAGCCATTAATCCTCCTGATTAATGGACTGGGAAAGCAGTTCCTTCAAATCATATTCGAATATATCGGCAAAAAGTATGGTATCCCCGTCTTTTAAAGCATTAAGTGCATCCGTCAGGATTTCATTAAGCCTTACTTCATCGAGCATAACGCCTCCGCCCTCCCGGGTCTCCAGGGCTAATGCGCTTACCATTTGATTTAATGCGGTTAATGCCTTTTCCAGTTCTTTATATCCTTCTTCGATCCTGTTTTGGTAAAACAGTGCTGTTACTCTGCTTATTGCTTCAATTGCTTCGGCTATGCTTTTTTGGCTCATGTTCATATCTCCATTCTCTTTTAAAAAAGGACTGACTATAAGCCAGTCCTTTTTTATGTTTTAATAATACTAAGATGAAACTACTGTTACTGCAGCAATGCAAGTACACCCTGTGTCTGCTGATTGGCTTGAGCAAGCATAGCCTGAGCGGCTTGCTGTAAGATGGTGTCCTTTGCGAACTTAACCATCTCTTTAGCCATATCAACGTCACGGATACGGGATTCAGCAGCCTGCAGATTCTCAGCGGTATTGTCAGCATTTGCAATTGTGTGTTCCAGTCTGTTCTGCAATGCACCGAGAGCGGACCTCTGCTCGGATACCCTGTCAAGAGCTGCCTGGATTGTTGAGATTGCTCCGGTTGCACCGGAATGAGTTGATACTGCAGAAGCAACACCCGTGATGCTCAGAGCGGAAGCTCTCATATCGCTTATGCCAAACGATATAATCTGACTCTTGTTGGCACCAACCTGAAGCTTCTTGTTGCTGAATGTGCCGTCCAACAGCCTCATCTCGTTGAACTCGGTCTGGTCGCCAATACGGGTTATCTCTTCTGTCAATGCCTCGAGCTCTTTCTTGATGGCTGTGCGGTCAGCGGTTACGTTGGTATCATTCGCAGCCTGAACGGCAAGCTCTCTCATTCTCTGAAGAATGGACTGTGTCTCATTAAGAGCACCTTCTGCTGTCTGGATTAAGGAGATACCGTCCTGAGCATTTGTAGAAGCCTGTTCAAGACC
>JAAYQK010000226.1 GCA_012519325.1 Gracilibacteraceae bacterium
ACAATAAAATATTATTGCATATCAATAAAAGCTGTGCTATACTGCAATCAATGAAAGAAAATTTCATACAATGCTTTGGAGGATGATTATATGTGGAACGGCAAGAAGTCAATCAGTCTTAGTAAATTTTGCGTGCTTGCTTTCTCAGTTATGTTAATTGGAACTGATTTGTCAGCACCATGGATTGTGAAGTGGTTTCTGAGTTTTTCACGTGCCAGTTTAGTTGGAAAGGAAGCATTGTTCCTGTCAACCATATATTCCGGCAGTGTACCGGCAGCAGTTCTGCTTTTCTGCCTGTATCGCCTGCTCTACCATATTGAGAATGAACAGGTGTTCATTACAGCCAATGTAGAGTATTTAAGGCGGATTTCCTGGAGCTGCTTTGCAGGAGCTATTATCTGCTTTGCTTCAATATCCTATTATTTCCCTTGGATTTTTGTGGCTGTAGCCGCTGCATTTATGGGACTGATTGTGCGGGTGGTCAAAAATGTTGTTGCGCAAGCAGTAGAACTAAAGAACGAATCGGAACTCACCATATGAAGGGGGCAGTTATGATATGCCTATAATAGTGAATTTGGATGTAGTTATGGCAAAGCGGAAGATAACCTCCGGCGAGCTGGCTGAAAAGATCGGCATCAGCCAGGCGAATCTTTACATACTTAAAACCGGTAAAGCCAAAGCAATACGTTTTTCAACCCTTGAGGCTTTATGTAAAGTCTTAGATTGCCAGCCAGGTGATATTCTGGAATTCAGGGAGCAAGACTAAAACGAAGGAGATTGGGTATATGAAAGGGAGAATTCTAAGCAGTAATGGATTATTGGCGGTATCCGGAGAGGGAGTATCCGAAGGGTATAAGCCTAAGGAACCTTTTGCAGCGGACGGTCAGGATACGACTTTTGCAATGTTCGCATTTGTATTGGGATTTTTCTTCATAAGGTGGGTAATGTTTTCCTGGCAGGGCTGGGGGGTTACAGTATTTGCAATTGTCTATTGCTTTGCTGTTACCATGTATTTTGTGAAGAAAGGGATAATCATTACCCGTTCAGGGCTCTTTTGGCTGGCGGCGGTTATATTGATCGGAGTCAGTTATTCTCTTTATGCAAATAACGGTTTGGAACCATGGCGCAGTTTATTTTTGTTCTGTGCAGCCGTTTACTATGTAAGTAATGCCTCAGGGCGCCTGATTCTTGACAATACCAGCAATTGGCTAATGCTTGACGGAATTAACGCTGTGTTTGTTATTCCCTTTAAAAACTTCGGGTGCCAGTATAAAAGTCTTTCTTCATCTAAGTATATAAAAAGAAGCTTCGGAAAGCAGTTTTTATCCATTGCATTAGGACTGCTGCTGGCACTATTGGTTGCGGGTATGGTTCTGCCCCTTCTTTTGAAAGCGGATGGCGGAGGGTTTCTCAGGATTGCAAATAGGCTCATTGAATATTACCGGTGGATGCAGAATCGGTTTGAGAATATTATAATTGAGGTTATTCTTGCCATCCCAACTTCAGCATATATATTCGGGCTTGCAGCGGGCTGCGCCCACAATAGAGGGTGCAGTACATTCAAGAGAGAGGATATCCAATATGGGGCCGAATCAGTGCGGATACTGGCAGCTGCTACTGTTTACACTGTGCTCGGTTTAATATGCCTGCTCTATATAGTATTTATAGGCAGCCAGCTGCCCTATTTTTTCTCGGCATTTGCCGGACAGAGACCGGAGGGATGGCAGGTATACTCAGAATATGCCCGCAGCGGTTTTTTTGAGCTGTGCCAGATTGCGGCAATCAACCTATCCCTGCTTACATTGGCAAATCTTTTTTGCAGGAAGCTTCAAGGAAGAAACTATGCATTAAAGATTCTCAATTGTCTTCTATCCTTGCTGACTTTACTGCTTATAGCTACCGCATTCAGCAAAATGGCGCTGTATATTGGGGCATACGGCCTTTCGATACGCCGGCTGCTTCCGTGCCTGTTCATGGTTTTTCTTACAGTTGTATTCACAGGTGTAATAGTACTGCAAAAGCTTCGGTTTTCAATTGTACGGTTTTCAATTGTTGCAGGTACTGTAATGCTTTGTATACTTTGCTTACTTAATCCGGACGGCTTTGTCGCTGCCTATAATGCAGAACGTTATCTTTCGGGAACGCTTGAAAGCTTTGATGTACGAATCTTGTACCAGTCCGGCCCTGCAGGGATTGACCCCGCACTAAAAGTTTATTCCCGGACATCCGATAAAGAACTGAAAGCTGAACTAAGTGCTTATATATTTGATCAACGGGAAGAAAGCACAAGAAAATCGGGGCGGACACAGGATAATTTACAAAACATGCTTGTCCGGCAGAAAGCTGCTGAGTTTGCAGAGCACAAAAATCAATATTGATATTCAGACTTCCATTCTAGAGCTCCACCAGGCTTTCTGTTATTGCGAGGCCCAGGCTGGAGCTGTTTGCATTTCCGCGCCATTTTACGCTTTAACCACATTATAATTCTGAACTCATTGTCTTTTACCATGCCATAAAAAGGATTTTTATCAATGAGTATAGAAATATTACTCAGTTAAAAGCATCAGAACTGAGATGCAGGTACGTAAACTGTACATTCGGAGGTAAGATATGAAAGCCTTTTATAGTCAAGTGAATATTAAACTGGAGAAAAAAGAAATGATCTGTCTGGTAGGAGCAGGTGGAAAAACCTCTTCAATGTTCAGGCTTGCGCAAGAGCTTTCAGATGAAGGGAAAAAAGTTCTTGCCACAACTACTACGGCCATTAGATGTCCTTCAAGGGATCAGCATGACAGAATAGTGATTGCAGATTCTGTACTGCCGGATTTTTTCAGGGACACAATCAACGGCAGTATAACGGTTTTAGGCAAGTCTATTTCAAACGAAGGCAAGCTTATGGGGGTTAATCCGGAATTACTGGATACTCTGTTCTTAGTAGGTATTTTCGATTATATACTTGTAGAGGGGGATGGTTCAAAAGGAAGGCCCGTTAAGGCGCCGGCAGGGCATGAGCCCGTTATACCGTCCCTTACTTCAAAGGTACTTGGATTAATAGGGCTTGATTGTATTGGGAAGAGAGTATGTCCGGAGTATGTCCATAGGCCGGAGCTTTTCTGCAGAATAACAGGCTGCAGTGAGGGAGATACAATCGATACCGGTATGGTCAGCAGTCTGATTGCTCATGAAGAAGGCCTATTTAAAGCCGTTCCTTACCAGGCTGAACGTTATGTTGTGCTAAACAAGGCAGATGGAGAGAGAGAGAGGCTTGCTGCTGGTGAAATCATAAAAAGGCTTTCGAATATGGGGTATGAGCATGACGGGACAGTAATAGCAAGATTAGGGATGTGAAAGTATGATAAGCGGTATTATACTTGCATCGGGTTTATCCAGGAGAATGGGCGAGGACAAGCTGCTGCTTCCGGTTGCAGGAGTTCCTGTAATAGAGAGGGTTATAGCAGCAGCTTCAAAATCGGATCTTGAAGAGGTTATTCTTGTGTACGGCAATGATATTGTATATAATATCGGAAAGAAATTCCGGATAAAAGCTGTGAAGAATAATACTCCCCAATTGGGGCAAAGCTATTCAATCCGCCTGGGTGTTAAAAATTCCTGCAGGGCTGCTGAAGGACTAATGTTTCTCGTTGGGGATCAGCCCTATATCACCGAAAATATAATCAATAAGCTGATTAAGAGCTTTATGTCGGAGAAATGCAGTGCTGCAGTCCCTTTATATAATGGAACAAAAGGAAACCCGGTGATATTTTCCTCTAAGCTGAGAGAAAAGCTTATGGGCCTTTCGGGAGATTCGGGAGGGCGCGTGCTGCTTGAGGAAATGGAAGGGAGCGTCATTACCGTCAGTTTTGATGATCCTAAGCCGGGCCTGGACATTGACACAAGGGAAGAATATGAAGCGATAATAAGGCTGGAGGATAGAAATGGATGATATTATTATCATAAGAGGTGCAGGAGATATTGCAACCGGAATAGCGCACAGGCTGTATAAATGCGGCTTCAGGCTGCTTCTCACGGAAATACAGAAGCCTCTTGTCATCAGGCGCTTAGCGTCCTTTGCAAATGCCGTTTTGGAAGGGGAAGCGGAAGTGGAGGGTGTACGCGCAGTAAAAGCGGAGTGTATTGAAGATATATATGAGGCATGGAGTAAGGAAAGCATTCCGGTGCTTTGCGACAGTGAATGCAATATAATTAGGCAAATAAAACCATTGGCGGTTGTTGATGCAATGTTGGCTAAAAGAAACATGGGGACCCACAGGGGTATGGCCTCCATTACAATAGGCGTCGGACCGGGGTTTGAGGCAGGTGTGGATGTGGATGCAGTTGTTGAGACATGCAGAGGGCATTATTTAGGCAAGGTAATATATAAAGGGACAGCTTGTGCTGATACCGGAATCCCCGGAGATATTATGGGATATTCCGTACAAAGGCTGTTTAGGGCACCGGCCAGCGGGGTAATAAGAAATATACGGGAAATAGGAGATATGGTAAAACAGGGAGAAGCAGTTGCGTTTGTAGATAATACCCCGGTAAGGCCCAATATAGATGGAGTATTGAGAGGGCTTATTGCCAATGGAACCAAGGTAATGGAAGGCTGGAAAATCGGAGATGTGGACCCAAGGGGCATTAGGGAGTATTGCCATACAATATCAGATAAATCAAGGTCGGTTGCAGGCGGGGTTCTGGAAGCCATATTAGCACTGAAATATGAGAAATATGGAAGGTGATATCTTGTTATGAGTGTAGAACAGAAACAAAAAAGAGTAGAGATTGCGTTGGGAAGAAAAAAGGCAGACAAGGTAATCAAAAATGCCAGAATTGTGAATGTGTTTACAAATGAAATAATACCAGGAGATATTGCAATACATGACAGCCTTATAGTAGGTGTCGGAAATTACTCAGGCAAAGAGGAAATTGATGCATGCGGCAAATATGTTTGTCCCGGACTCATTGACAGTCATGTTCATATTGAGTCCAGTATGGTGACTCCGGCGGAATTTGCGAAAGTTGTTTTACAGCACGGAACGACTACAGTTATTGCAGATCCTCATGAAATAGCTAATGTATGCGGTATAGAAGGCATAAATTTTATGCTTAATGAGGCTAAAGCAGTACCTATGAATATATTCTATATGATGCCTTCCTGTGTACCTGCAACTCCTTTTGAAAACAATGGAGCAGCTCTTACGGCAAAGGTAATGGAGCCTTTTGCAGGCAATCCCCTTATACTCGGACTCGGAGAGGTTATGAACTATCCGGCAGTTTTAGCAGGAGACAAGGATATCCTGAGTAAAATAGAGCTTTTTGATAATGGGGTTGTAGACGGGCATTCATCAGGATTATCGGAGCGTGAACTATGTGCGTACAAGGCTGTAGGAGTTATGACCAATCATGAATGTACAAGTATTGATGAAGTAATTGCACATCTGAGGCTCGGCATGTATGTACAGATAAGGGAAGGCTCTGCAGCCAGGAATCTTACCGACATAATATCAGGACTTATTGAACGGGGCGTTCCTTTGAACCGCTGTGTTTTTTGCACTGACGATAAGCACTTGCAGGATATTTCCAGAGAAGGGCATATAAACTACAATATAAAAAAGGCTGTCAGTCTGGGTGTTGATCCCATCGAAGCGATAAAAATGGCAACAATAAATCCTGCTCAATGCTACCGCCTGAAACGCTTGGGAGCTGTAGCACCGGGATATTCGGCCGATTTGATTGTTTTATCAGACTTAAACAGCTTTGATATTGATAAGGTGATTTTCCGTGGGTCAATAGTCTGCGAGAAGGGGAAAAAGCCCAATATCAAAAGAATCGTGGATGACCCCAATGTTTTAAATACGGTCAGAATTCCCGATTTGTCGATGGAGAATCTGAAAATAAAAATTAAAGGCGATACGGCGGCAGTTATTACTGTCGTTCCAAATCAGTTGATTACTAAAAAAGAAAGGCTTGCCGTATCCAAGGACAGCGAAAACAATTTCATACCGGATGAAGTGTTTTCAAAAATTGTTGTTGTAGAAAGGCATAAAGCTACAGGAAATATTGGCCTTGGAATTGTAAAAGGCTTTGGAATAAGAAACGGAGCCATAGCATCTACTGTGGCCCACGATTCCCACAATCTTATTATAGCCGGTGACAATGATGCTGATATGCTTTTGGCTGCAAAGGTAGTGAAAGAAGCTAACGGAGGTTATGCCGTTGTGAGCAGCGGAAGGGTACTGGGAACGCTGCCTCTTCCCGTAGTCGGCCTTATGAGCGACAAGGATGCATTTTTTGTAGAAAAAAGGTTGATGGAAATGATAGAGTCAGCAAAAAATCTTGGGGTACCAGATGGAATTGATCCTTTCGTAACCCTGTCATTCCTTGCGCTGCCGGTTATTCCCGAAATAAGGGTAACAGACAGAGGCCTTTTTGATGTGGAGAGCTTTAGCTTCATTGACATATAGATAAGAAAAAAGATTAAAGGAAGTGCCTTTTGTGAGTGAAAGAATGGATTTGATAATCAAAAATGGTACAATCATCACTGCATCGGAGTCATATAAAGCTGACGTTGCCGTAAAAAACGGCAAGATTGTTATGATTTCGGAGAATGTGCAGACAGAGGGGGAAAGGGTTGTTGATGCTGCAGGCAAATTGGTACTGCCTGGCGCTATTGATGCCCATGTACATCTTGAACTGCCTGTAGGGGGAACAATATCGGCGGACAGCTACGAGTCCGGTACCCGGGCTGCGGCTTGTGGCGGTACAACGATGATTATTGACTTTGCTACCCAGGAAAAGGGAATGGGACTTGTAGAAACCGTTCAGGACAGGTTAAGACATATAGAACCCCAGGCCTGCATAGATTATTCCTTTCACGTTGCGATAAGCGATCTTAATCCGGAAGTCCTTGAGGAATTTGAGGCTTCTGTAAGGTTTGGTATTCCAAGCTTCAAGCTCTATATGGTTTACAAGGATATGATGGTTGATGACGGGGAAATTGCCGATGCGCTGCAAAGGTCAAAAGAAACGGGCACTTTGATTGCAGTGCATGCGGAAAACCCCTATCTGATTGAGAGAAGAACCCGGAGGCTGCTTGCAGAGGGCAAGACTGGTGCATGGTATCACTATGAAAGTCGCCCTGAATTCGTAGAAGTTGATGCTGTAAGGAGAGTGGTATACCTGGCAAAAATCTTTGGTGCTCCACTGTATATTGTGCATCTGTCGAGCAGGGAGGGTTTGGATGAAGTTACAAAAGCCAGGGATGAGGGCCTTGAAATATATGCGGAGACTTGTCCCCATTACCTGAACTTAACCAATGAGGTGTATAAGAGGGAGGACGGCAGGAATTTCGTATGTTCTCCTTCTATCAAGGGAGAGGACAGCAGAAAGGCATTATGGGAAGGCTTGAGAAGAGGAGACATTTCTACTGTTGCTACAGACCACTGTCCTTTTAAATCCTATGAAAAGGACTGGGGAAAGGAGGATTTTACCAAGATCCCCAATGGCTGCATGGGTATAGAGAACATGTACCCGTATATGTTAAGTGAGGCTAGCAAAGGAAGTATTACATTCAATAAAGCGGTAGAGGTGTGTTGCACCAATGTCGCAAGGATTTTCGGCTGTGCTCCGCAAAAGGGGACTATAGCTGTCGGAAGTGATGCGGATATAGTTATTTATGATCCTAAAAAGAAATTCGTAGTATCCAGTAAAAACATGCATTCCGATGTGGATTACACCATATGGGAGAACTGTGTAATGACCGGCTATCCTGTAATGACTTTCTCCAGGGGCAAACTGGTGTATGAAGAGGGCAGCTTCAAGGGAAACCCCGGCTGGGGAAAGTTTGTGAAGCGCTATAGGAAGTAAAGTTAGTTAATAGGACACGGGAAGGACACGAGAAGGACACGGGGACGTTGGAGGACACGGGGACGTTTCTCCTGTCTCGCTTTAGCGAGACAGGAGAAACGTCCCCGTGTCCTCTCGCGAGACAGGAGAAACGTCCCCGTGTCCTCTCGCGAGACAGGAGAAACGTCCCCGTGTCCTCGTTTTATTATAAAAGCTAAGTTGACAGAATATACTAAATATTTTATAATTATATTGATTAGACAATCAAATTTTCTTTTTAGGATTGGATGAAAAGGAGAGATATGCATGGAAGAAATAAGAAAGTTGATTAATCAGTTTAAAAACCTAGATTGCAAGGCTATGTACAACAATGATTTTCTTTTGACATGGGAAAAAACCGATGATGAGATTCACGCTGTATTCCGGGTTGCGGAAATACTCCGTAAAATGAGGGAAAACAATATTTCTCCAAGAATATTTGACAGCGGGCTTGCAGTATCTTTGTTCAGAGATAATTCGACAAGAACCAGATTCAGCTTCAGCAGTGCCTGCAATCTGTTGGGCCTGACCGTGCAGGATCTGGATGAAGGTAAATCACAGATAGCTCACGGCGAAACAGTGCGAGAGACTGCAAACATGATTTCTTTTATGGCCGATGTTATCGGTATACGTGACGATATGTACATAGGCAAGGGAAATACGTATATGAGGGAAGTCTCCAAGGCAGTACAGACAGGATATGAAGAGGGTGTCCTGGAGCAGAGGCCGACTCTGGTGAATCTGCAGTGCGATATAGACCACCCTACACAATGTATGGCTGACATGCTTCACTTAATAAACTATTTCGGAGGTGTGGAAAATCTTAAAGGCAGGAAGATAGCCATGACATGGGCATATTCTCCTTCATACGGCAAACCTTTGTCCGTACCACAGGGGGTAATAGGCCTAATGACAAGAATGGGAATGGAAGTGACTCTGGCTCATCCGGAAGGCTATGAACTTCTTTCCGATGTTGAGGATGTGGCAAGAGAAAATGCTGTAAAATCCGGTGGGAAATTCACAAAGACCAATTCAATGAAGGAAGCCTTTGAAAATGCTGATATAGTATATCCCAAGAGCTGGGCACCTTATGCCGCAATGGAGAAAAGGACGAGACTTTACGGAGAAGGAAGGTTCGAAGAAATAAAGGTTCTTGAAAAGGAGCTTCTTGCCCAAAATGCCGGTCATACCGATTGGGAATGCACAGAAGAAATGATGAGGCTGACAAAAGATGGAAAAGCATTGTATCTGCACTGCCTGCCCGCCGATATAACGGGGGTCAGCTGCAAGGAAGGAGAGGTTGCCGCATCCGTATTTGACCGCTATCGTGTGCAATTATACAAGCAGGCCGGCTTTAAGCCGTACATTATTGCGGCAATGATATTCCTGAGTAAGGTAAGGAACGTTCCTGAAACCCTTGAAAAAATTTTAAATTCTA
>JAAYQK010000227.1 GCA_012519325.1 Gracilibacteraceae bacterium
AAAATTAATGTATTTACTAATTATTGTTATAAATTTACTCTTAAACATTAATCTTTCAGCTCAAGAATCAATGCTAATTGACATGCGGTTCATTCGCAAAGAAAGCGAATCCTTTTAGTGTAGACAGCATTGCGGATGGTATTTTGGATATAATAAAAAACAACCAATACTGGTCACAATGTGCCAGAAATGGATTTATACGGTATATGAAATTATGCAGTTATTCTGCCAGAAAATGTATTAGTTTATATGATAAATTTTCAACAAAATAAACCGGATATGACAGTACCCTTATTTTCAATTGTAATTCCCACTTTCAACAGACCTGATTATTTGAAAGTCTGCCTTGAATCTTTATATGATCAGATCCCACAAGGTAACAATATTGAAGTTACAGTTGATAAGCCCTTAAACAAAGATGCTTCACCAGCAAAACCAGGAGTGGTTAATCTCCTCCAATCCTATTGTCGCTTAGAATTTCAGGCTTATTTATCATACTATCCGCTTCCGTGATTTCACGAATAACCCTGCATGGATTGCCGGCGGCAAAGCTATTGTCTGGAATATCCTTCACAACAACGCTTCCTGCGCCAATAACACAATTATCTCCTATTGTCACCCCCGGGCAAACCACAACATTTGCACCAAACCAGCAGTCATTCCCAATCTTAACGGGCTTTGCATAGCACATATGTCTTGCTACTCCATCCTTATCAATAATCTCCCGGCGCTCATAGGGAAGCATTGGATGAATAGGCGTAACAATACTTACATTCGGGCCAAAATTGCAATGATCGCCAATAGTAACCCAGGCATCATCCTGAATAGTTAGGTTGAAGTTCCCAAAGAAATGGCTTCCAATTTTGGTATGCTTTCCATAGTGGATATATATCGGGCCCTGTAAAAAGCCATTCTCTCCAAACTCATAAAATATATCTGAAATCAATTCCTGCCTTTTTTGGGTTTCGTCTTCAAATGTGCGGTTGTATTCAGAACACAAATTGTGCGTTCTAAGCTTGATTTCTCTCAGCTCAGAATGTCCAGGTGAAAATAGTAGTCCTGCAAATATTTTATCTTCTTCTCTCATTTTCTTCTCCTCTTGCTACAGTAAATCCTCCACAGCTAAATACAATAGTAGGCTGAGCTCACCTTCTCATAATAAAGCTCATATGTCTTCCGCAGGACTGATCCTTACGATAAGAAAAGCAAGCCGGGTCTGTATAGGTACAGGCCCTGTCCACCGAAATCTGTTCCGAGGGGATTCCAGCCAGCTCACATTGCTTTTTTACAGTCTGCTGGTTATCAATATAATATTTGCCGGTCTGGTTATTGTGCTGTATAAATGGCTGTGCGTATCCCAAATCGTTGAATTTCTGATGCACATCCTCATCTACCTCGAACTTCTCCTGACTCAGCGCTTTTCCGATATAAACCTGAAACTCCTTAGGATTGCAGCCCTCCTGCCCTATCAAGTGTCGGAACACCTTAAAAGTAATTTCCTTTACTGTGCCCTGCCAGCCGGAATGAATCACCCCTATCAAGCCGGCCGCCTTATTATGAAAAATAACCGGAACACAATCGGCGGTAAAGCAGCCTAGAAGGATGCCTGGTTCGTAAGTGAAGACAGCATCTGTATCAGGAATTGCCGAACCAAGCTCATGGGCTCCCCTGCCCTTATCTGCCGATGTAGCTTTATAGAAATTTTCGCTGTGGGTCTGCTCCGGACAAACGAAGCAATCCAAGTCACAGCCCAGGGAAGCAGCAAGCTTAGCCCTGTTTTTCATAACATTGTCTGGGGAAATGCAGACATGAAGAGCCATGTTTCCGCCTTCCGCTTCCTTATCATCCCTTAGAGTCATCCCGGCGACAATCTCTTTATTATCTTCATAAAATTCAATTCTCATTACTTCTGCCCTCCTAATGTATCTCCAAATAACTATTCTTCTATTTCTTCAAACACGGATTTCGGCTGGCCGCATACAGGACAGACATAATCGTCAGGCAGCTGTTCAAAAGGTATGTCGCCATCATAAACATAATGGCACACAGTACATATATAACTTTTTTTAGTAGGCTTATCAGCTGATCTATCTATGGTTTTGCCGGACTTTAAAGCCCTATAATCTGCATATGTCATCGGCTGTCCCTTTTCCAATCTCTCTCCATCCACCACATCACAGATAAACAGGTAGTGAGTATCTAAATCAATAATAGAGGATACATTTAAGCTTATATAGGCAAGCATATTTTTCTCCAGGTAAGGATTACCGTTAACATCGATTTTGTACTCTATACCATCAAATTTCTCGCACTCCCTGCCCTTTCTCATGCCAAACCGGTCTATTACATCCAATGGACAATTAAGTGATAGTACCGAAACAGCCAAGCTGCCCTTTTTTTTGATTAGCTGGGTG
>JAAYQK010000228.1 GCA_012519325.1 Gracilibacteraceae bacterium
ACTTTAACCAAAAAGTTTGGGGGATAATCAGCGGACAGAAATAGAAGTAAGGGGTCTTTACCCTTACTTCTTCTTTCTTACTGAGAAGCCGAAACTTCCCAGAGTCTCCGCAAGAGCCCTGTATTCACCGTGGTTATAGCATATCAAGCCCGCCTTATTAAGCTGCAGCTTTCCGGACTTGTCTAAATACTTTTCCTCCGCATTAACACACAGTATCTCTGCAATGAACATATCATGGGAGCCCAGAGAAATGATGTCGCTGACCCGGCATTCCAGATTTACAGGACATTCTCCTATGGAAGGGGCATCAATCAGATTTGATTTTTGCGGTGTAAGGCCTAAGTGCTCAAACTTATTTATGTCTCTGCCGGATTTTACTCCGCAGAAATCAAGGGCATATACCAGGCTTTCCGTGGGGAGGTTTACCACAAAGCTGCCGGTATCCTTAATTATGCCATGGGAGAATCTTTCAGGCCTTATCGACACATAAAGCATTGCAGGATCCGAGCACACTATACCCGTCCATGCAACCGTTATAATGTTGTTCGCACCTTCACTGCTTCTGCAGGATACCATTACAGCCGGTACAGGATACAGCATAGTACCGGGCTTCCACATCTGTTTTGCCATAATTTCCTCCTTACGACTCATTAGTTTATTATTTGTTATTATAGCATAAATAAGTAAGGATTTATGCTGCATGTGCAAATTTTTCTATCTCATCTGATGTCACCAAAACGCCGGTTTGTACATATAAATATATTGTGAAAAGGCTTTGCGCTATTTGCTGCGGAATGGCAATCAAAGTAACCAATGATAATTAAAAGAATAATATGATAATAAGGTTAATAAAGATGGGAGGTCACAACATGCCATACGGTAAGGATAGCAATGTATCCGGCAGTGGAATGAATGAGCTGAAAAAAGTGGTTTCTGAAAAGCTTGGGGGTGTAGATCCGGACAACGTATCCCCTGACCAGGTCAAGAATATGCTGGTAAATGAAATAAACCGTAATGATAATATAGACCCTGCTATAAAGGATAAAATCAATAAAGGGGATATAGACGGCTTAAAGGAAGATATAATCAATTATCTGTCCAAAAATAGGTCATCAGACGGCTCAAGCGATCAGCTTATAAACATGCTTAAGAATAATGATATGGATGGCCTGAAAAGACAACTTATGGGCATGCTCCTTTCAGGGCTGGGCTCTCAAAAAAAAAATGAGATAGAGGAACCAGGAGCTGATAAAGGGCAGACATCCATAGAAGACAGCTTGGGAAGCTTTGATGAAAAGGCTCTGATGGGGTTACTCTTTGATAAGATGTTTGCAGGAGTTAAGGATGATAGAAGGATTTTACTTTTAAATTCGGTAAAGCCTTTTGTATCTGAAAAAAGACAAAAAGGCATAGATGATTGTGTCAGAATTATGAATCTGGTTGCATTTTTTGAAAATTTCATGAGCAAGGCAGGGAAATAAAATGAGTACGGAGCATTTAATATTCGGCATACTTAACCGGTTAAGCCCGGAAGATTTTTTAATCCTTGCCATTGTTTTTATTTTATTTATTGAGAATAAATGTGACAAAACCTTTTTAATCATTCTGCTTCTTGTATTTTTGATGGATTTGCCCCAAGGCTTGCTGGAATGAAATGAATTGCAGCAGCAAATATAATGTATTAATATCTTAAGGACTGTTGAAAATAAGTCTTAAGAGCGGAGTAAAAGGCTTCTCAGTCAGATAAAGTGCTTTATCGGGAGCCTTTTTCATCATAAGGCGGATATAGCTGCAGAATTGAAAGAAGAGATATAAAAAAGTCAATATTTAATTTGTACATACATAGGATAAATAGTATAATATTAACAAATGATTTACTAGGGGGAATTTTTCTAATGGACGGAGACTTATGGACGCAAATATTGCTTATAATGTTACTTATAGGCTTGAATGCGTTTTTTGCTGCTTCCGAAATGGCCATAATTTCAGTAAGACAATCTAAGATAAAGCCTCTTGTAGAAGAAGGAAACAAAGCTGCAATTTTGGTTAACAGGTTTCTTGAAGAGCCGAGCAAGCTGCTGGCTACAATACAAATAGGAATTACTTTTGCAGGATTTCTTGCCAGTGCCATTGGGGCTCAGACATTAGTAAACGGGTTGGCCGGATTTCTTATGAGCTTGAATGTTCCTTTTTTATCTGTCTCAGCTGTCGGGATTGCCACATTCATTATAACCAGTGTGATTGCATTGTTTACTTTAGTGCTGGGGGAGCTTGTTCCCAAGCGAATGGCTCTTTCACAGTCGGAAAAGACTGCATTTAGGGTTGCCGGCATAATAAATTTTTTGTCCAAGGTCACTTATCCTATTGTTAAATTTCTTACAATGTCCACAAATTTAATAGTAAAGTTCATGGGAGGACCGGTGAAGGGAACGGAGGAACAGATTACCGAAGAGGAAATCCGGTCAATGATAAATGTGGGTGAAGAGAAAGGAATATTCCAGGAAACCGAGACGGAAATGATTAACAGCATATTTGAGTTTGATGATACGGTTGCAAAGGAAGTAATGACACCCAGAACTGATATTGTAGCTCTTAGCTGCGAAGCCACCCGTGACGAAATACTCGATGTAATAGTGCAGGAGAATTTTTCCAGGATTCCCGTATATGAAGAATCAATAGACAATATCATAGGAATTCTATATGTTAAAGATCTTTTTACAATGATAAAGAACAAGGTGGAGTGGGAGGTATCTCTTAAGGACATAATAAGAGAGGCACACTTTGTACCCGAGTACAAGAAGATTGACGAGCTTTTCAAGGAAATGCAGAAATCCAAGACCCATATTGCCGTAGTAATAGATGAATATGGCGGCACGGCAGGAATTATCACAATAGAAGACCTGCTTGAGGAAATTGTAGGCAATATATTTGATGAGTATGATGATGTTGTCCTTGATTATGAAAAAATTGACGACAATACATATATTGTAAGCGGAATGCTCGACATAGGCGAAATAAATGATATATTGGACACAAAACTGCCTGAGGAGGAGTTTGATACAATAAGCGGACTGCTTCTCAGCCATTCAGGCAAAATGCCGGAAGTAGGGTATGAACTGACTATCGACAATATATATTTCAGAATAGAAGAGGTAGATGACAAGAGAATATCAAAAATAAGAATTGAAAAGAGAGATATTGACCCGGATAAAACAGAAGAGCCGCAGTAATGCGGCTCTATTAATTTTCAATATGGTGCCGGAGGTCGGACTCGAACCGACATGCTTTGAGG
>JAAYQK010000023.1 GCA_012519325.1 Gracilibacteraceae bacterium
TAACAGCGAGCACTTATTGGCTTTGGGCAACAGAATCGAGAGAAGATGCGCAGTAAAATCCGTGGGATTTACGTGAGGTAAATCCAGCACATACCAACAGGAGGTTGGGTTTATGTGCGTCAGGATTCGAAGGACACGGGGAAACGTCCCCATGTCCTCCTGTCCAAAGCTACAAGGTTATTGCTCTTTAAGTATTGCTGCAAACTGACAATTGTGTCGCATTATTAATAATGATATGCGGCACAATTCTTCTATTCCATCAACCTGTTTTCCAGTATCTGATCCATGGAGAAATCCTCCACGCCCAGATAATATATTGCCGTATCAATCAGGGCTTCCATAGGCAGGAGCCCAATTATTTCACTGCCGGCAATTGTAACTCCGTATCTTGCCGCTTCTATTCTGATAAGCTCAAAGGCTCTGTAAAGAGCTGTCTTTGTGTAGTCGGTCATATTCATGGAAATCTGTACTATTCCCCTGTCCTTAAGCTCAATACCTATAGCCTTGCAGTATCTCAGACCTCCGCTTGAAAATCTGACACTCCTTGCAATCTTATTGGCAATATCCATTCTGTTTGTATTCAAATTTACATTAAAGGCTACAAGGGGCATCCTTGCACCAATCACAACTGCTCCTGCCGTCGGATGTATTTCTGCCGGACCGTAATCCGGCTTCCATTCAGGCAATTTTATCTTCTCTGCCAAACCCTCGAATTCGCCCTTGCGAATGTTCGCCAGGTTCTCCCTCTGAGGGTCTGTTGCTGCTTTCTCATACAGAAAAACCGGAAGCTTGTATTTCTCCGATGCTTCCCTTGCTGTTTCCTTTGCAAGCTCAACAGCCTCTTCCATACTCACATTCTTTATGGGTATGAAAGGCACTACATCTACTGCCCCCATTCTGGGATGCTGTCCCTGATGCTTGGTCATATCTATAAGCGCTATTGCAGCGCCCATGGCTTCCAACAGCGAACTCTTCACCGCCTGAGGTTCACCCACAACCGTTACAACCACTCTGTTGTGATCTTCGTCTCTTTTATAGTCCAGAAGCTTTACATTGTCCTTTCCCCTGAAGGGATTCACTATTTTTTCTATTTTGTCCAAATCCCTTCCTTCACTGAAATTCGGGACACATTCGATTATTCTGTTCATTCCGCTCATTGCTTTCCCCTCTCTCATAACTTAGAACAGGCCTGTTATCACACCTTTTTCATCTATGTCAATCTTTTCTGCCGCAGGCACCTTGGGCAGTCCCGGCATTACCATAATATCCCCTGTCAGGCATACAATGAAGCCTGCTCCTGCGGATACCCTCATCTCTTTGACACTAACCTTGAAGTCCTTTGGAGCTCCTAAAAGGCTTGGATCGTCAGACAGTGAGTATTGAGTCTTTGCCATACAGACAGGCAGCTTATCCAATCCGATATCCTCAAGCTTCTGCATCTCCCTCTGAGCTTTAGGAGTGAAAACAACACCGTCTCCGCCATATATTTCCTTTACAATAGTCTCGATTTTTTCGACTATAGGAGCTTCAACATTATACAAATATTTAAAATCGGGAGCTGAACCTTCAACCAGCCTTACCAGAGTTTCAGCCATATGTATTCCGCCTTCTCCGCCTTTTGCCCAACATTCGTTCAATGCAACCTCAACGCCATATACCTTGCACTTTTTGACAAGCAGCTCAATTTCCGCTTCCGTATCGGACGCAAACCGGTTAACGGCAACCATTACCGGAAGCCCGAACTTGCGAATGTTTTCCACCTGTTTTTCAAGATTAGCAAAACCTTTATCCACAGCTTCCAGGTTTTCTTTTCCCAATTCCGCCTTTGCTACTCCTCCATGCATTTTAATAGCACGCAGGGTTGCAACTATCACAACCGCAGAAGGCTTTAATCCCCCATAACGGCATTTTATATCAAGGAACTTCTCTGCCCCCAGATCAGCGCCGAAGCCTGCCTCGGTAATAAGGTATTCACCCAGCTTCAAGCCCAGTTTCGTAGCTATTATGCTGTTGCAGCCGTGGGCTATATTGGCAAAGGGTCCGCCGTGAATAAGTGCCGGTGTGTTTTCCAAGGTCTGTACTAAATTTGGCTTTATTGCATCCTTCATAAGCACCGCCATAGCTCCGTTAACCCTTAAGTCAGCACAGGTAACCGGTTCTCCTGTGTAGTTATATGCCACAACCATCCTGCCAAATCTTTCTTTTAAATCCATTAAATCATTGGAAAGACACAATATTGCCATTATTTCAGAAGCCACAGTTATCATGAAACCGTCCTGCCTGACAAAGCCATTGGCTTTTCCCCCGAGGCCCACCACGATTTCACGGAGTGACCTGTCATTCATATCCATTACTCTTTTCCATACTATCTGCCTAGGGTCAATACTCAGTGTGTTTCCATGGTTGATATGATTATCAATGGCTGAAGCAAGCAGGTTGTTGGCTGCAGTAATTGCATGCATATCTCCGGTAAAATGAAGATTGATATCCTCCATGGGCACTACCTGGGCAAATCCGCCCCCTGCAGCTCCGCCCTTCACGCCGAAAACCGGACCCAGTGACGGCTCCCTTAAAGCTATAACCGCTTTTTTCCCAGCTCTATTAAGAGCCTGGCCCAAGCCTACTGTAGTTGTTGACTTGCCTTCTCCTGCCGCAGTAGGAGTAATTGCCGTAACCAGTACCAGCTTGCCGTCAGGCTTGTCCTTTAACCGTTCAAATATGCTGAGATTGATTTTTGCCTTATACTTTCCGTATGATTCCAGTTCATCCTCTTCTATACCCCACTGCTTTGCAATCTCCGATATGGGTTTCATCTGTGCCTTTTGAGCGATTTCTATATCGCTGGGTACTTTAATTTCCAAATTTATCATCCCTTTCGTTATATATTATTGCGGCTGCATATGTTATTTTTCAAAATCGTGTATTAGCATTATGCAATAATGTGGTATCCATCTAAAAAATATAGAGCAATCTTTCGATAGCTCTATGAGCTTTTAGTAATGGTGGGGGATACGGGACTCGAACCTGCGACTTCCACCTTGTGACGATGGCACTCTAACCAGCTGAGTTAATCCCCCATACCCTACACGTTATTATATATTATAACTCTACATGTATGCATTATCTATAGCATTTTTATTTTTGCTCTAATTTTTTACTCAAACTTCATAATCTTTACTCCAATAATAAAAAATAACACTCCCATTGCCATAAGCACAATTGCAGGAAATACTGCCGCTTCAAAACCCATTCCTTTTGATGCTATGCTTTCCATACCTTGAATTGCCCATTTCTGTGGGGTAAGTTCTGCCAGTAAAAGCAGCACCTTATTGTTTACTATCTCCAAAGGCCACATGCAGCCTCCCAGCATTGAAGTACAAGTAAGCACAACAGGAGCCATGGCTGAAAGCTGTGCATGGGTTTTCACCACACCGGACAGCATCAATCCCATGGAAGTAACGGCGAACACAAAAGAAGCCGCCACTGTAAGGATTCCCGGGATGCTGCTCCCCCAGTCAATTCCTATAATATACCACCCCGCCAGTATCAATATTCCTATTTGAACAGCACCGATAAAATATGCCACTAACATACTCCCCCCTAGTATCGAGGCTTTGGAAACGGGGGTTATCAGCATTCTCTGCCAGGTCTTGTATTGTCTGTCACTTAATATAGTACTAATTCCGAATACCATTGTATACATTGAAAAGAACAAGGAGAAACCAATCATGGAATGCTTAAGATTGTCAGAGCTGCTTGCAGATTCTGTCCTAGCAGCATCTGAAGTAATCTCCAAAGGCTTTTTATACTCCCATGCATCCATTACGCTGCGGTATGCGGATTCCTTTACTGCTCCCATGTCGGCTTCAGGTTTCAGCAATTGTACGAAATCTGCCGCGGTATCTGCTATCCTTATGCCTCCAGCCATTTTCACCACAATGCCGGATACCACCTTCTGCATTGTTAGTATAACGGCATCTTCCTTGACCTTTATCACTCCTAATGAAACCCTTTCTCCATCTCTTATGATTCCGTCAAATCCCTTTGGTATAACCAATGCAGCATATACCTTGCCTTTCTCGACTTTTTCTACGGCACTTTCCATATCCGAAGCTTCGAAGCTAATCCCTTTTTCATCCTCAAGCTCATTGAGCAGAGCTTCAGAAAAGCTGCTCATGTCTTCATCCACAACAAGTACTGTCGGTCTGTAACCATCAAAGGAGGAGGCAAAAATTGCAGTGAATCCCAATGCCATGACGGTCATCAGCAATAATATCATATAATCATTTCTAAGCCCTAACAGTCTTAGCTTTATTATGCTGAGCATACTTCACTCCCCCATTTTCTTTAATCATCAGAACAGAAAGCATTGCCGACAAAAATCCTATGACTGCCAATGTAGCTATATTGCTCATTATAGCAGATATTCCATAACCCATCATGATTTTCAGGTATGCGTTCAATACTACTCCGCTGATGGACAAAAAACTCAGTTTCTGCATCATTGAAGGAAGTATATCTACCGGAAAGAAGCTGCCTCCCAGAACTGCCATGGCCTGTATGACAACAGTTTCAAATATATTTGCCATTTTGTAATTACCTGCCCTGTATGTGGCTGCTGCAAGCATGCTTCCGATTCCCGCTACTGCAAATGCAGCACATAAGCTGATGAGAACAACCGGAAATGCACTTCCCCATTGAACCTTCAGCACAAAATATGAAAATGTAATCATTATGCTTATCTGAAGCAAAGCAATAAAAAATACAGTGAAGAATTTTCCTGCCAATATTCCCAATCTCGGTGTTCCGGCTATTATCATCCGCTGATAAGTTATGTTATCCTTCTCCTCCAAAAGCATTCTTCCTCCGTGACTGGCTGCAAAAAGTATGAACATGGCCAACATTGACGCAGCATAATAGTCAGAGCTTTGGACAGCCTTTCTTTCCTTTGCCTCAATACCGTACATATCTGTTCTTATTCCCTCTATTACTTTGGTAATACCGTCTAAAGTCTCCTTCATTTCTTTGAATCCGTCTTCCATGAGATTATGTCCTATAGCAGTTTCAAGGAGAACATTTTTCCCTGATATCACCAAAGTCATTGAATCGGAATAAGCCTCCATAACACTCCGGACTATTTGACCGCTCATACTCCTGTCCGGGTGTGTCAACATCCTTATATTTATTTTGTTTCTAAAGGGTGTCAGAAGGTTTATCTTCATATCGTATATGAAATCCTTCGGAAGTATCACCACCGCAGATATTTCTCCGTTGTTCAGCAGTTCAACAGCTCTTTCCTCTTTCTCTTCCCTGTACGCTATTATTTTTGCCAACTCTTCACTGCCCAGAAAATCCTCAAAAAATATCTTTTCGGGATCTATATCATAAGCAGCGGCTCTCAACTCTTCCGCCGCCTCCTTGCCTATTCCCCGGGCAAGAATACCCTCCTTTAAAGCTTTATCAAACCTCAGGGAATCCTCATTCTTATCATACTGCCTCACTATTGCGATATTTAACCTGTCGATACTCCAACCGCCGGTGCCGTCAAATATCCCTCGCAGGGCAGAGCTCAATATTATCATGATTATTAGAGGCATTGCAATTATTATTGCCAGAGCCTTTTTATCGCTTAGGATTGTTTTCAGGTCTTTTCTTATAATACTCATTACTTTCATACTTATTCTCCTCAATCCCTCAGAGCCTTTCCCGTCAAGTTCAGGAAAACAGCTTCCAGATTCGGCTTAATGACATCAATTGATGAGATGTGCCTTCCGTTTTCTGTTACCCCGGTAATTATATCCGCTAATATCATGTCAACGTTTTCACCTAATACGGCTATTTCATCCTGTATCAGCTCAGCCTTGGCCACTCCCTGTATAGTCTCAAGCCTTCTTATTATATCTCTATCCATTTTGTCAAGCTTGAGATTTATCCGTGTTTCCCCTTTTACTAGCTCCACCAGTTCTTCCTGGGTCCCGGAAGCTATTATCCTTCCCTGATCCATTATGCAGATCCGGTTGCACAGATACTCCACCTCTTCCATGTAGTGGCTGGTGTA
>JAAYQK010000229.1 GCA_012519325.1 Gracilibacteraceae bacterium
TTAAATACAAAGTAATTATAACATAAAAGGAATTAATATGCAATAGTTTTATGAAATATTTGTGAAATATTTGTGAACTAAAGACAACGGATTAGATGTATATTTAATTTAATGGCAGTAATATCTAAATATTATGCATGTTCCCAATATAAGTCAAAGGGTTCATTAATGCACATTTACATGAATAATGGAAATATATTGAAAGTACTACATGCATAAATATACATTATTAATAGATTATTGTGAGAACGCAGTTTTTGCAATTATGACGAAATGAGGGAATATGGTATAATTTAACTGATACTATTTTGCTTTAGCCATCAGGGAAAAATGTCGATAAAATATATGTAGCATCGAGTCGAGGAGGTATATTCATGAAAAAGCTTATATCATTTTTATTAATGTTCACGATAATATTTTCTTTGTTTCCAAATGTAATAACAGTTCACGGAGATGTTGCGATAACCGGAGTCCGTTTCGAACGAATCAAGGATCCTGCTACCGACATCACCCATGAAGCACTTTACATATATGGCTCTGAATTTATTGATCCAATAGTAACGGCAGGTGTATTGGGCTATATCGAGGTTGACGTGAACGAAACTCTTTCTAATACAAACAAAATAGTGATAGACGATCCAGACTCTTTGAATGAAATAAAGGGCAAGCCAAACATTATAAGGGTTACTTCGATGACCGGAACAGGTCCCGTTACGGTATCGACTGATGTGGATCTAAGCATTGTGCCTACAATAAGCGGCGTATCCAGCGCAAAAGTATACGTAGGAAAGCCCCTTACAATAATGGGAAGCGGATTTGGACAATTGGGTGTAGCCGACGACGATTTTGACGACATCCTGTATATTTCCAACACAGGGTACAACATGGAAACCGAGTGCACTATTACCGCCGGCTTAATCAGCATAGCGGCGGTCAAGGACCCTATCGACCAGGGAGTCTCGGACATAAGAATAGAAAGAAGGAAGGCAAACAAAGAAATCATAGTTACATACAAGAACAGCATAACGGTAGTAAATGAATTGACCGGAATACAGATCGAAAGAATAGATCCCAACGCAGGCCCCAAGAATATGAGAAACACGATCAGCATATACGGGCAGCCGGGCTTCTGCAATTTTTCCGATGACATGAAGATATTTGTAGACGGTGTTGAAGGCACAAACAAGGGAACTATAAAGGATGGCGGCGGACAAATAATCGGTGTGAGCTTCGAACTGCCTACAAGAGCCACGGCAGGAGTAGTAGACCTGACTTTGACCTCGGCGGATCTGGGAAGTGAATTTATAATACCCGGTGCCTTTGTATACCTTGAGATAGGAAATACCCTGATGATAGATTCCAACGGTATAAACCCCAATTCCAATAAGGAAACCGAACAGGTGATTGTACAGATTAAGGGGAGAAATATTGGATATTTCAACGGATCAGGCTATGACAAGCTTAGCGGAGTTACAAGGGCTGCAGATTTCATATACGGATATGAGGACTACGGTACTTATACCATGTTCAAGGATACTCCCTACTATAAGTTGAAATACACCGGCACCTATGAATCCTCATCAGGACCGGTGGATGTTACCATAATAAGGCAGATCAGAACATTGATAAGCGGGGAGGCAACGGTAACAGACCAGGTATACGATGGAACAGACTATAGTCCGATTTTTACCCTGGATAAGGATACCATTTATGTAAAACCCCCGGATGTCACATTGCTGGTCAAAGAACCCACCGAGGCTGATGTGGAAATGCAGACAATAACCACAATATTCAGGGAAACGGGAGGAGACTCCCCCGAAATCATATACAACAGGCAGGAAAAGTATGTTGTCCCCGGAGGCTTTACATATTATCCCAACGAAGTATTTCCGGAGATTACTTCCATTACTCCTACTTACGGGCCGGGCGACAAGGAAATATACATGACAATAAGAGGTAAGGATTTTCAGGTCTTTGAAGATGGCAGAAAGCCCAGGGTTACAATAGGAGGCAGAGAATGTATCGTGTCCGGAGTTTACGATGCGACGGACAAAGTTGTAGACGGCAAAATAATAACCATGGGAACAAAGATTAAACTGCGGCTGCCGGCCGGTACACCTATTTCGGGAGCGGAAGACGTGGTAGTCATTAACCCAAGCAACGGGCAAATGACTTTGATTAACGGCTTTGAATTCAGAACCCCCGCGGATGAGACCAAGATGCCCTTTATCGATTCCCTGAAGGAAAGCTATGCGGACATGAAGGGCGGAGTTATAAGCGGAGAGAGGGTGCTGATCACGGGGGGGAACATATTTACCTCAGCGGATGAAACCCCCAGAGTAGTAATAACAATAGACGGAGAAAAGGCCGACATAGTGGGGAAAGTATCCTCCGACGGAAAGAGTGTAACAATTATACCGCCTCCCGGAACCACAGCAGGAATGACCAAGCTGCAGATTATCAACGAAGACGGTTCCATGACAGATGCTGATTTTGAATACAAGCTGATTACCACCCAGCCGAAAATCACAAGAATTGTCCCCACCAAGGGCGGCAAGGGCACAAAGCTTATAATTAAAGGTGAGGACTTCGTGCTGCCTGATCATACAGTGAGCAACAATGATCCCAAAAAAAAGGGTTCTGTTGTGCTGCTGGACGGGATGGAGCTTAATGCATACAAATATAA
>JAAYQK010000230.1 GCA_012519325.1 Gracilibacteraceae bacterium
TATCTTTCAGCCAAAATAAGCGCGGCTTCAAGAGACATTTTCATCCCATTGTATTGATTACGTCTCTTGAAGCCGCGCTTATTTTGGCTGAAAGATATCAAAAGCTTGCACTGGAACTTGCAGGTAGTGGTTCGGAAGATGAAAAAAGACGCTTTACCTTAATGGCAGACACCCTTGCCAAGGTGCCCCGCAAGGGAGCGTCTACACTATATGAGGCTGTACAATCCTTTATTATTTTATGGCAGGCCATGTGCCTGGAGCAGGCACCAAATCCCTTTGCCTTTTCGGTAGGCAATGCCGACAGGATATTCGAGCCTTACCGCGCAAAGGAAGGTTTGTCTCGGGAACTTGCCGCAGGACTGTTTATGCACTTTCTTGTATTCTTCAATGTCGGAGACCGGAGCTGGGCTATTTCACAAAATATACTCATAGGAGGCCGGGATGCTGAGGGCAATGACTTGAGCAACTTGTGCTCCTATGCGCTTCTGGATGCATACTATGCCATGAATCTCCCCCAGCCTATATTATCAGTCAAGCTGCATGAGAATACACCTGATGAAATGTACGGCGAACTGGGCAGATTCTTATTCAGCCCCGGATGCCTTACACCCTCTTTTTTCAATGATGATGCTCTTTTTAAGATATTGGAAGATCGCGGAGTGGAGCGTGATGATCTTGCAGACTATTCAGTCGCAGGCTGTCAGGAGCCGCTTATTATGGGCAAGGACAATGGAAACACGACTAACAGCTGGCTAAATCTCGGAAAGATACTTGAGCTTACTCTTAACTCAGGAAAAAGTGCAATTTCGGGCAAGCAGATATGCAGCTGCGATACATCCTGTGAAACAAATGAGCAGGCTGTTGCACTGCTTAGCAATATTCGGGAGTTGTTCTACAAAAATGTTGATTATTTCATACAGCGAATGGCCAAGGCAGCAAATGGGGCTTGTGAGGCTTTGTCCCATTTGCCTGTGCCTTTCCTGTCGGTTTTTATGGGTGGGCTGCAAAGCGGTATTGATATGCGTGATGTGAATGAGCAGGGTACAAAATATAACGGCAGCGGATGCTTGATTCACGGACTTTCGGTGGTTGCCGATTCTTTCATTGCAATTGATAAATTGCTTGAGGAGCGCCCTCAGGACGCTTTGAGACTGTTAAATGCCCTGAAGTCCGACTTCTCAGAGAATGAGGAGCTTCGACAGTACCTTTTGAACTGTGATAAATTCGGCAACAACTTGCCTTCAGTAGATCAGGAAGCCGTAAATATAGCTTCCTGCATTGCAGAAAAGGTAGCTTCACTGAAGAACTATCTAGGCAATCCATTTAGGCCGGATTTTTCAACACCCAGCACTCACTTGCTTTATGGTTATTGGGTCGGGGCCACCCCTGACGGGCGTCATGCAAGGGAGCAGCTGAATTATGGTGTGGATCCGCTGTTCGGAAGCGCTGAGAACGGACTTGGCTTCCGCGTTCTTTCAGCAAGAAAGCTACCCTATGACAAATTCTATGGAGGATATGCTTCCCACCTAGGCCTTGATCCCAAATATTTCAGGGGAGCAACTTATGAAGAGAAAGGGCTTGAATTTAAGAATAAGATATTGCGTCCTCTATTCTTTTCCCAGGAGCGAGGAACTACTGCACCCTTTTACTTGTATGTGAATGTTACTACACCTGAAATCCTGCGTAAAGTTTTGCAGGATCCCAAGAAATATGCACCAAGCGGAGTCTACATCATGAGAATTCATGGTACTTTTGTTAACTTCCTTGATCTTTCACCGGAGATACAGCAGGATATTATTAAGCGGCTGGATTTAAAATCTACAGTATGTTGAGGTAAATATATGAATTATCTTGGAATAGACATCGGAACAACAACAATTTGCGCGGTCTGCATCAACGAAGAGGGACAACTGCTTCAAAGCAAGACAATGCCCAATACCAGCCATAGCGGAAAAAGCTTTGAGTCACTGCAGTCGCCTCATAGTATTTTTGACAGCTGCAGGAAGCTGATAGCTGAAATGATTGAGCAGTATAGGGACATTGAAGCTATTGGGATTTCCAATCAGATGCATGGTATTTTGTATGTTGACGAACAGGGAGCTGCGGTTTCGCCCCTGTATTCATGGCAGGACGAGAGAGGAAATGAAAGCATTGACGGTGGTGAAACCTATTGCATGCGTTTGACCCGATTGACAGGATATCCCATGGCTACAGGCTTCGGCCTTTCAACGCACTATTATAATGTGGTTAATTCATGCATACCTGCCGGTGCAGCGAAGCTTTGCACCATAGGAGATTACGTCGCAATGCAGCTTTGCGGCATGGCTGTCCCCAAGATGCATCCGAGCAATGCGGCATCTCTTGGTATTTTTGACTTAGGGAACATGCGATTTGATGTGGAAGCCTTAAGAAAGTCTGGTATGGACCCATGCATTCTGCCCGATGTAACAAAAGGTGAAGAATTGATAGGGAAGACAAAAGATAATATTCTGGTATGTACGGCCATTGGCGACAATCAGGCATCTGTTTTCGGTTCTCTGGGTGAAAATAGCATCATACAAATTAATATTGGGACATCAAGCCAGATATCTCTTGTAATAGATGCTGCCACCGCATCCGAACATATGGAGTGCCGCCCATATCTTTTTAATAAATACCTGCTTGTAGGAGCGCCATTATGCGGTGGATTTTCCTATAACATTTTGAAAAGCTTTTTTGAGGAAACGGCAAAAATGATGGGCGTTAAAGAAGTGGGTAATCTATATGAAATAATGAACAAAGCCGGGCTTGAGGGATATGACAAGGCAGGAGAAGGGCTAATGGTGGACACTCGTTTTCGCGGAACACGGGCTGAGCCCCATATCCGCGGGAGTATAACGGGCATTTCTCCCGGCAATTTTACGCCGCAGAATTTAATTGTTGCATTGCTGCGGGGAATATGTGAAGAACTCTATTCTTATTTTGTTTCCATCCCTGAAATTGCTGCAAATCAGAGCCCTATATATGCCGGCGGAAACGGAATAAGGCTAAACCCCTTGCTGGCAAAGCTTCTGGAAGATACCTTCAAAAGGCGAGTCATTATTCCTGAAAACAAAGAGGAAGCCTCTGTAGGAGCGGCAAAAGCAGCGATGCTGACAATAAAGAATAATAAGAAATAAATTCAAAAGGGGTAATATGTATGAAGAGATCAGAAATCAACAAGGCGATAAAAGAAATGGAGGCCTTAGCCAATGAGCACAGATTTGCTCTGCCTCCATTCTGCCATTGGACACCTGAAGAATGGAAGAACAAGGGCCATGAATATGACGAAATCCGTGACAATATGCTGGGCTGGGATGTAACAGACTACGGCGAGGGCAGATTTGACGAGCTGGGTTTTACACTTATAACTATTCGAAACGGCAACGTCAAAATGAGCGACAAGTATAAGAAGCCTTATGCGGAGAAGCTGCTTATGCTAAAGGAAAACCAGTATTCTCCAATGCACTTCCACTGGGGAAAAATGGAGGATATTATAAATCGAGGCGGAGGCAATGTATTTATCCGCGTTTATAATTCCACACCCTCAGGAAAGTTCTCAAACACTGATGTAAAAATATTCTCTGACGGACGTGAATATTATGTCCCTGCAGGCACTCAGATATGCCTCACCCCCGGTGAGAGCATAAGTATTTTCCCTTATATGTATCATGATTTCATGGTAGAGAAAGGCACCGGTCCCGTGCTTTTGGGGGAAGTATCCACGTGCAATGACGATAAGAACGATAACCGCTTCTATGAGGATCTTGGACGTTTTCCGACCCTGGAGGAGGACGAAGAGCCTTATCGCCTGTTATGCACTGAATATCCAAAGGCAAAATAATGGATAAGATATTTACTATAGCAAACAGACATATTACGGTAACTGCTTCGCGGCTTGGTGCTGAGCTTCAAGAAATAAAGGGCGCAGATGGGACGATGTTTTTATGGCAGGGGGATCCGACGGTTTGGAAGGGTCGTTCACCAAATCTCTTTCCATATATTGCACGGTTGACAGAGGGCAGATATACTTATAAAGGCAGGAGCTATAATCTTCCTATTCACGGCTTCGCACCAACCTCGGAGTTTAAAATGACATATTTGGATAAAGCTAAAATGATCTTTTCTTTGAGCTCAAGTAGTGAGACGTTGAAAATCTATCCCTTTGAATTCTTATTCGAGGTCATTTATGAAATAAATGAAAATACTCTGGCTTTGACTTATGCGGTAAAAAACTTGACTCAGGACACAATGTATTTTGGGGTTGGGGCTCATCCCGGCTTTAATATTCCCCTTGAGCCCTCAGAGTGTTTTGAGGATTATTATCTTGATTTTGGGGAGCCTTGCTCAATCGTGCGCATTGGGTTCTCTGAGGACTGCTTTTTAAATGGAGAGGATAGGCCTTTTTATCTTGAAGATAAACAAAGGCTTGCATTGTCACACAACCTTTTTGACAATGATGCCATAGTACTTAAAGGCATGCCGAAGTCTGTGTCCCTGAAGTCAAAGAATGGGAACCACTCTATATCCGTATACTATCCTGATATGAAATACCTGGGCTTGTGGCATACCCCCCGTAGAGAGGCAAATTTCATATGCATTGAGCCATGGTCCTCCCTGCCGTCACGCAAAGGGGTTGTTGAGGATTTGGAGCAGCAGAAGGACCTGATATCGCTTTCATCGGGAGGAAGCTACAGAAGCACAGTCACTTTTACATTTATTTAAGTCACATGTGCCCTGTGTTGAACATTGGACAATGGAGGAAGTATTATGTTTGATTTGGTTGCTTTGGGAGAATTGCTTATTGATTTTACAGAAAGCGGTATATCTGCAAACAATCAAAGGTTATTTGAACAAAATCCCGGCGGTGCAGTTGCAAATGTTGCTTGTGCAGCTTCACGCCTGGGAGTCAGAACATCGTTCATCGGCAAGGTAGGAAACGACATGCACGGCGCTTTTTTAGCTTCCACCTTGCAGAGCATCGGTGTCAACACCGACAATCTGGTTTTCTCTGATGAGGTATTCACAACCTTGGCCTTTGTCGCACTTTCCCAAAAGGGGGAGAGGACTTTTGCCTTTGCACGCAAGCCTGGTGCTGACACCTGCCTTAAGGCTGAGGAAATCAGCCATGAGCTGCTTTCAAGCTGCAGGATATTGCACGTGGGTTCGCTATCCATGACGGATGAGCCTGCCCGCGGAGCAACTTTGCATGCTGTGAAGACAGCTAAGGGTAAAGGCGCAATTATTTCCTACGATCCAAATTATAGGGCAATGCTCTGGAGGAGCAAAAGTGAAGCAATTCTTCATATGAGGTCTCTGCTGCCTTATGCCGATTATGTAAAAATGTCCGATGAAGAGACAGCTTTGCTTACAGACTTTCATGATCCCAAGCAAGCTCTTGAATACCTCCTGACCAATGGTGCCAGGATAGCTGTTGTGACTCTTGGTGATAAAGGGGCGATGCTTGGATTTAGCGGCAGGTATGTTGAGGTTCCGGCATTTAAGATGCCTAAGATTATTGATACCACGGGAGCCGGAGATGCTTTTTGGGGGGCATTCTTAAGCCGGATTCTAAAAGGTGCTTCGCTAAATGATCTTAATTTTGACACCCTTACAGAATATGTACGTTTTGCAAATGCAGCTGCGGCTCTGTGCGTCACAAAGCGCGGCGCTATACCGGCAATGCCGACGGAGGAAGAAGTTTGGAAGCTTATTGAAAATAGGTAATGGCACGCTGATGTATTACGAGGATACACTTATGCTTATGAGGATGACAAGGTAGAATAAAAGATTTGAGAATATCCGTTTTCTTGTTGTATAATATACAAAGAAACTGTTAATGAAGTCAAATTAATAAAAGGGGGCATAAGTTATGCAATACATTGTTATAGGCTATGACGGTACCGATGAAAAAGCCATGGACAGAAGATTGGCAGTAAGAGAAGAGCACCTGGCATCAGTAAAGAAAAGGTTTGAAGCCGGAGAGCACTTGTATGGAGCTGCAATACTTGATGATGAAGGCAAGATGATAGGTTCAGTGATGGTAGTGGAATACCCGTCAAGGGAAGAACTTGATAAATGGCTGAAGAATGAGCCATATGTTGTAGGTGACGTATGGAGAAAAATAGAGATAAAACCATGCCGAGTAGCTCCTCTCTTTATGGATTTATATAAATAATGGAGTCAATGCCGCAATATTCAGTAATGAGTATTGCGGTATTTTTTTATGGCACGGTTTCCAATAAAAAACAGGAAAATCAGGCAGGAAAATGGATAGTGGGAAAAGAAATTATGATAGAGTAAGAATAATATTATCGGAGGTTACTATGGCTGATACTTCAAAGAAATTAAAATCTATTAACATTGATCCGAAATTGATTATAATTGCGCTTTTAATTATAGCAGTGATTGGATTAAGCGTAACGGGGGCTATTCGCTTTTTCAGGCCTATTCCGGCAGTAAGTACCGAAAAAACTGCACAAAATATTGTTTTGCCCGGTAAGCTGTCAATTACCTTTCCTGAGCAAGGTCAATGTGCTGTAGGAACAGATACTTTAGGTGTAATAGCAGCTTCGCCGGATCAGAATCCCCTGCCGATTGCAAGTGTGGCAAAAGTAATGACTGCATATATGGTTCTGAAGTCTTACCCGCTGCAACCCGGCGAGGATGGCCCGAGCTTGACTATGACTGATGAGGATGTTGCAGGTTACAAGTATGCGGTGCAGAATAAGCATTCCTACTTACCCGTTGCTTTAGGGACGGATCTTACAGAGAGGCAGCTTCTGTTAGGCTTGATGCTGCCTTCGGGTAACAATATTGCTGATACATTAGGCAGATGGGTCTCGGGGACTAATGAAGCATTTATTAAAGAAATGAATGAAACGGCTAAAGCTCTCGGAATGACCAATACGCACTATGCCGACGCCAGCGGAGCAGATGAGGCTACAGTGAGCAATGCTGTCGACCAAATCATAATGGCACAGGCAGCTATGCAGGATCCCGCTTTCCGGGAGATTGTAGCCATGCCGCAGGCAGTACTTCCTGTTGCCGGAAAGGTGTATAATGTGAATGCCATGTTAGGCAAGCACGGCATTGTAGGAATTAAGACCGGTTCCGGTATTATAGCCGGCGGAAACTTTGTATCAGCGGCACCCATAGATAACGACGGCGAAAAGCATTATATTATTGCTGCTGTGTTGGGCAGCAGGAAGCCTAATGAAAACCTCAAGAGTGCATTTGATTCAAATGCGCAGATTTTAGACCAGGTTAGGCCTCAGCTAAAAACATTTACAATTGAGCCTCCGGAAAATGGTTTTGGAAGAATCACCACTCCCTGGCATGCGGAAAGTGAATTAATGGTAAATGAGCCTATACGGATTTTTGGTTATCCGGGTATGGAGGCAGAATACTCAATTGAGCCCCTGGAAGTAGAGCTTCCCGCAGCTCCGGGCACTGATGTCGCTACTCTTACAATCCGGGCGGGGAAAGTTTCCAAAACCTATATGATGCAAAATAAAGTGCAAATCGATCCGCCGGGATTTTTGTGGAGGTTAATAAGAAATTAATTTAGGAATTTAAGAGCGAATCATGGTAGTTGCAGCAAAGGGACTGTTTCATATTGTGATATGATCCAGTCCCTTTTATATTCCCATTTATTACTCCAGTGTCATTTGTCGGAGTTTACTTTGGTATTATTTTGTTAAAAAGCGTTTAAAAAGTGTTTATAAGCAATTTGCTTTCATAAAAAGTAAGTTACATTTAAACATTCTTATAAAAATAAAAACAACACCTCTGATATATAATTAATAGTAAATTAGCGAGGAGGAGATATTATGGAAAAAGATTTTAAGAGACCGTCTTTTCTTGTTTCATTATTATCGGTGGTATTTCTATTCATAATGATTATTGCGCAATTAATAGCAGTTGGCAGCCCAGATATTCACTTGACTTTAGTATTTGCAATCACATTAACGGTTCTTATGCTTATGACTACCGGTACAAAGTGGGCAAAAGTCAAGGAAGGAGTTATGCACGGATGTGAAATAGCTACTATTCCAATGTTAATACTTATGTTTATTGGTATGTTAATCCCGACGCTTATAGCATCAGGAACAATACCCACACTGATATACTACGGACTGAAGATTATTAATCCATCTGTGTTCCTGTTAACGGCAACTCTAATTTGTTCAGTTGCTTCAATTTGCACAGGGAGCAGCTATACCACCGGAGGAACCTTTGGCGTAGCTTTTATGGGCATAAGCCTTGGGCTTGGAATACCTCCTGCAATAACAGCAGGTGCTGTAATTTCCGGAGCTGTTATCGGAGATAAGATGTCTCCTTTGTCTGATTCTACAAATTTAGCTGCGGGGGTTACAGAAACAGACCTTTTTGCCCATATAAAAAGTATGTTTTATACCACAGTTCCGGCATTCGTAGTTTCATTAATACTATATGGCATAATCGGTGCGAGATATAGTGCGTCTTCCATTGACACAACCGTGGTAGACCAAATACTTACCGGGATTTCACAAAATATCAATATAACACCGATCTATGCATTGATCAGTTTAATTCCGCTTATAGCTATTGTTGTGATGGCGGTTAAGAAAGTAAACGCTCTTGCAGCTATGATTATTGCTTCAATAGTAGCTATGATATTAGCAATGATTACTCAAGGCTACAGTATTATAAAAATGATGGAATTTATGAATTATGGCTTCAGTATTGACACAGGAGTTGCGGAAGTGAACAAACTTCTAAACAGAGGCGGAATTCAGTCTATGATGTGGACTGTTTCTTTGGGATACTTAGGGCTTTCCTACGGAGGAATTCTTGAAAAAACAGGTATTATGGAAGTATTGTTAAACAAGATGTCTAAATTAGTAAAGAATGCAAAAAATCTTATTATTACCCATGTCTTTTCAGCACTTATTGTCAACTTGATCTCAGCCAGCCAATATGTAGCAATTATTATTCCAGGCAGAATGCTTTTACCAGCTTATAGAAGCCTTGGTATAAGAAGTGATGTTGCTTCCAGAACTTGTGAAGACTCGGGGACTGTTTTATCGCCTTTGGTACCCTGGGGGCTATGCGGCGTGTTCTTCACAGGAACTTTGGGTGTTAATACATTGGAATATATGCCTTTCGCATTTTTATGTTATCTGACACCCATTGTCGCGATTATATACGCAATTACAGGAAAATTTATTTGGTATGAAAAGGATAATATGATAAAGAGTAACGTGGAAAAGGCTTCAGAAATAAACGGATAAAGAAAATCGGCTTTAGAAAGGGAATAAAGATGTATGAAATCGAAAAAGGCCAATTAACAGAATTATTAACAAATTTGGTTTCTATTGAAAGCCCGTATTTAGAAGAAGATGAGATAA
>JAAYQK010000231.1 GCA_012519325.1 Gracilibacteraceae bacterium
AAAAATGACCAATACATTAAAAGAATACGGATTTAAAATGGCGGATAATGATTCAAAAAACCTTCAAAATGCTTTACGTGCATACCTTTTTGAAGCACAGGGTTATTCTATTGAAGTTCTCGCAAACAATAGCATTTCAGATAAAGAAAAATTCCAATCAAAAGTTAAGGATTTAGTAAAGCCCCTGAGCATGCCTCCGGATACGGCAGGTAATGAAAGACTTCAAAAAAATGCTGACGGCAGTAATGTAATAGAGTTGACTGAACTTAATCCTTTCTTTGATCCGAAACGAGATTCCGATAAAATAAAAATTATAAGAGGCAATAAGGATGTATTGGATTCTGCTTTAGCATTGCTTCAAAGCGCTCCCAGCAAACCTAACAGTAATGATGACATAATCCTTATAGCTCTTAACAGCAGCACTAATAAGCTATTTGATTACAGGGAATATGGAGCTAAGTGGAAGCATGCCATCCTGACGGTATTAAGCAGGGGATGGACAATTGTATTACTGGTCAAATCGAATAGCGACAGAAATATAATTGTCAGACTTGTTGAAATTCTTCAGTCTGCGCTTGTTATGGGAAAACTGCGCATTTACTACTGTAACAGAAATGACACTCTTGCTGTTAATGAACTTTTCGCTGTTCCGGAGAGGGGAGCTTTATATTGTTTTTCGTCGAAGCTTACGAATCAATTGGACAGCGCGTTTTTATTCAGGTCTAAATTAAGCATAAGGATTTTATCCGAACACTATTGCCAATTCTTTTCATCAGCCAGGCCCTTGCTCCGTGAATATCCCTCATGCGCCAAAGCGGAATTTCAGCTTAAGATTACTGAAAGTGAGGAGAATCTTGGCAACAGATATTATTTCAACGGAGGTATAAGCGCTATTACTATACCAATGAGCCTATATGAAAAATACCTAAAGATGAAAAAGATATCGAAGCAGGAGGCTTTATTATGGTTGGACTATCATAGGCGCAGACTGACTGCCTTTGAAACACAAATACAATACTATAAATATAAGGATATTTGGCTTAAGGAAGCTGTAGAAATGCTGATTCATAAAAAAAAATACTCATTCAGCAACGACTATATACTGGAAAATTGCATCCCTGACAATGAAGACATTGTCTGCCATCTTGAAAATATAGTGAATATGCTTGAGTTATATGAAAACTATGAGGTTGCGCTTGTCGGCAGGAATGATTGTAAGGACGCCTGCGGAATATGCTGGATGGTAAAAGAGAATTCCGGCGCATTTATCAAGGCTATTAAGACCAGTACTCAAAAGGGCACCAATTTTGACTTCAGTGATTCGGGGGTTAATGCACAAATAGCTGAAAAAGAAGTAATCTCTGCTTTTGAAGAATATTTCAAAAATGTATGGAACGAAATAAAATTTTATGAGAAACAGAATGGAAAACTGGTAAAGTGGCTTAAAATCCAAATAGCTTCACTTAAAAAGAAGGTTATGTAGCCAAACAAAAAAACTCCAAAGCAATTGCCTTGGAGTTCAATATTCATTATGGTGCGGTCGATGGGAATTGAACCCATACGGTTGCCCACACGCCCCTCAAACGTGCGCGTCTGCCAGTTCCGCCACGACCGCGTGTCACATAGATTATTATATAACCTAATGGCTTTTGTGTCAATAGGATTGTAATGGTTCTTTCTACCACTTGCTTTCCGGTATGAACCACCGGCTTATGCTTCTAAATGGATTTACCGCATCAGGTTTTATTTCGCCTTGTATTTTATCTCTCACAACCAAAGCGGCTTCTCTGAAAAAAAGGCTTATGCAGGGAACCTCTTCCCTAAAACTTTTCTGAAGATTTATATATGCTTCTTTCCGCTTACTGTCGTCCAATGCAGTATATGCTTGATGAAGAAGCATATCAATATCAGGATTTGAGTAGGACATAAAATTTTTACCGCTTTTTATTTGCGTACTGTGAAATGCAAAGGACAAGTCCTGTGTATTTGAAAGATTGTAACCTGTGAGCACCGCATCGAATTTACCGCCTTCTATGGCTGCTTTTACATCGTCAAATCCTGTTATTTTTAAATCAACTCTGAAGCCGATATCTTCCAGATTATTCTTTATTTCCTCAGCCGCCTTTCTTCTGAATTCATTCTCATTATTGGTTATAAGCGTAAACCTCAGCTCCTGCGTAGCACCCTCAACTTTTCTCTCTAATATCCCATCATTGTTTGAATCTGTAAAGCCTGCCGCCTTCAGAAAATATTGAGCCTCAGACCGGCTGTATCCGTATTTTTCAAGCTCCGGATCCCTGAGCCAGGAAACAGGATTTATAGGCACATCTGTCACAACCGCATTTCCAAGCAAATACTTATCTACAATTGATTTCCTGTTTATCCCCTGAATCATTGCCTTTCTTACTGCTTTATCCTGAAAAATGGCATTATTATAATTGAGGCCTATAAAATCATAATACATTGTCGTATACTTATAGGCGCTTACATCCTTCATTTCGCTGTACTTCTCCCAATCATACGAAGTCGTGTTCAAAAGATCCAGTTCCTTTGACTGGAAAGCGATGGGAAATGCTTCAACGTCATTTATAAAGGTAATATTGATTTTTTCGATATATGGCTTTGATTCGCCCTTCCACTTGTCATTGAATACCAACTCCATGGATTTGAGCTTATTGTACTGTGAAACCTTGAACATGCCCGTGCCTACCGGTACTGCATCCGGATTCTTTTTATAAATATGCTGGGGAATTATGGGAAAACTCAGCATATCTATTGCAGTTGCAAAGGGCTGGTCGAAGGTTATTTCTATTGTTGAATCATCTTTGATTTTATAGGAATATATATGCTCCAAATTGTCCTTATATATGGAATCCTTGGATGCTTTAATGGTATCCAGAGAAAATTTTACATCATCGGCAGTAAAGCTTTCTCCATCGCTCCAAAATACATCATCCTTCAGCTTAATCACACACTTGTTGGAGCCATCCACAAAGCTCCAGTCCTGTGCAAGAACAGGGGTTATTTTCAAGCTTTCGTCATATTCAACCAGGCTTTGAAAAATCAGCTTCGCTATCTCATTATAGGACTTGCTCTTATTGAGCAAAGGATTTAATGAGCCGGGCTCTACCGAGCTTATATTTATTGTTCCCCCTTCTACAGGCTCTTCATTCTCGATGGTAATTTCAGTTATCTTCGGTACAGCCGGTTCTTCGCATGATACCAGTGCAAGAAGCACAAGCATCATCAAAACCGGTAAAAACCTTTTATACTTCATTTTTTGCTCTCCACCCTCTATATACCTTTGTGTTGACGACCGACAATTTACTGTTTAATATATCCTCTTATAAATACTGTAATTTTTTTTCAGCTTCTCCAAATAATTTCTCGTCTCAGAAAACGGAATAGTATCCAATGTCATACCGTCGCTGCTCAGATTCTTGTCCTTCAGCCACTTGTCCACATTGCCGCGGCCTCCGTTATAAGCTGCGAAAACTAACTCAAAGCTGCCTTTGTAGTAGTCAGTCAGATGCTCAATATACCAACTGCCGAGCATAATGTTGGTCTCGGGATCAAAAAGCATATCCTCATAAAAATCGTTTATACCGATGGTTTTTGCTATCCATTCTCCTGTTGCAGGCGTAATCTGCATAAGCCCCTTTGCTCCTTTCCTTGACTCAGCCCGGGGTTCAAAGTTGCTTTCCGTCTTTATCAATGCAGCAAGCAGCAAAGGATCTATCTTATGCTTTTGCCCATATTTAATTATTATTTCTTTATGCTCTATTGGATATAAAAGCTTTAATAAGTTAGGCATGTTAAGCACTGCAACATATATTATCAGTACTGCCATTAGGAGCTTGACATGTTTGAATTTCCTGATTTTAGCCAAATACTATTCTCCCCCAGAAACAATATTATTCCATAATTCTTCCAGCCTCTTCCCGACTTCCTCAATAGGCCTGTTGTTATCAATTATCACATCTGCATATTTTTTTCTGACTTCATTGGAAAATTGTGAATTTATCCTGTTTTCTGCCTCTCTGTAATCAAACCTGTCCCGTTCAATAAGCCTTTTTATCTGAGTATCCCTGTCTACCGTCACCACCCAGACGCTGTCCACATATTTATGCAATCCCATCTCAATCAGTATTGCAGCATCCAAAACTATGACCTTGATTCCTTCGGCTTTCAACTCCCGTATTCTTTTTTTTATTCTGTTTATTATCTCAGGGTGGGTTATACTATTTAAAAGCGCCAGCTTTTCTTTATCCGAAAAAACAATGCTTCCCAGTTTCTTTCTGTTGATTTCTCCGTTTGGCAACAGTATATCCGCTCCAAAGCACTGAACTATTCTATTATATGCCATTTCACCTTTTCTTACAACATCCCTTGCAAGTAAATCCGCATCAATAACAACTGCCCCCAGTTCTTTAAGCTTGGCAGAAACAGTACTCTTGCCGCTTGCTATTCCTCCTGTCAAGCCGATAACCACAGCACATCCCACCTCTATTTTACATTGTACCAGTTATCTCCGCTGCTTATTTCAACAATTACAGGTACACTCAATTTAATGGCATTTTCCATGCATTCCTCTACCAGCTTCTTCACTTCCTGCAGCTCGCTTTTGTGAGTTTCTACAATAAGCTCATCATGCACCTGCAGTATCAGCCTGGATTTCAGGTTTCTCCTTTTCAATTCGCTATGCACTTTAATCATGGCTATTTTTATCAAATCAGCCGCACTGCCCTGAATAGGCGTATTCATGGCTATTCTTTCTCCGAAATTCCTCTTCACTGCATTTCTTGAGGTTATTTCCGGTATATATCTTCTTCTGTTCATTATGGTCCTGACATATCCATCAGTCCTGGCAGCTTCAACTATGTCGGTCATATATTGTTTTACTCCCGGATATCTGGCAAAATAGCTGTCTATATATTTTTTTGCTTCTTTTCTTGGTATCTTAAGGTCCTGTGACAAGCCATAATCGCTCATACCGTATATAATACCGAAATTTACCGCCTTAGCCCTTCCTCTCATAAGGGGTGTAACATCCTTAATATCAATTCCGAAAACCTCGGAAGCAGTCCTTGTATGTATATCTTCGTTTTTCTTAAACGTATCAATAAGTCCATTGTCTCCGGATATGTGCGCCAGCACCCTCAACTCAATTTGTGAATAGTCGGCATCTACCAGGGTATATTCATCACTTCTCGGCACAAAAACCTTCCTTATCTGCCTTCCATTTTCGGTTTTTATGGGTATATTCTGCAAATTCGGCTCGGTACTGCTGAGTCTTCCCGTAGCTGTTACAGTCTGGTTCAGCTTGGTATGTATCCTGCCTGTTTCGGGATTTATAATTCCAATAAGGCCGTCAACATAAGTGGACTTAAGCTTGACAATCTGCCTGTACTCAAGAAGCTTCTCAATTATAGGATGCTTGCCGTAAAGCTGCTCAAGCACCTTAACATCCGTAGAATAACCAGTCTTGGTTTTCTTTACCGCGGTCAGCCCCAGCTTGTCAAATAAAATTGTTCCAAGCTGCTTGGTTGAATTAATGTTGAACTCCTCTCCTGCATACCGGTATATATCTGCTGTAAGAGCTTCTATTTGCTTGGCAAAGTCGTGGGACAGCACTTCCAGTATGCCTTTGTCAACACTGAAGCCTTCATACTCCATATCAGCAAGCACTCTCACCAGGGGCAGCTCAATATTGTAGTACAGCTCCAGCATTTCACATTCCTCAAGCTTTTCTGCAAGTACCGGCTTCAGTTCCGATACCGCTTTTACAGTAGCACCGTACTTTTGCACCTGATCCGCTCCTTTGGCATCATAGCCGTCCATACCTGTGCCAAGGTACTCCTGAGTTAAATCTCTTATCCTATAGGAGCCTTTTGAAGGATTAAGCAAATACGCAGCTATCATGGTGTCAAAACCAACAGGGCTTACTTCTATGCCGTACCGCCTCAACAGCAATATGTCCTGCTTTATATCGTGCCCTTCCTTCAGCACTTTTGGGTC
>JAAYQK010000024.1 GCA_012519325.1 Gracilibacteraceae bacterium
ATGGGACAGTGTAGGATTTCTTTTTTCAGGGATACACCTTCTGCTTTTCGCTGATGCCCTGATATTGATGATCCATCAATATGCCCTAAACAGACAAGAAAAGGCTTCATGTCCAGGGATACTGCCCTCTGTTATCGCAGCTGTGCTCCTATCTGCAATTATATTCACAGACTTCTCTTTAAGCGATATAAAAAGCAGCGGCCAGGCCTATGAAAAATTCGGCCTGCTGCATTATCATATTTCACAAGTTCCGGGCGTATTGCAGTACAACAGCAACAGCAGCAGCCGGAATATCGGCAAGGCTCAGATTTCGGCAGAGGTTGAGGAAGCTGCTAAAGAGCCCAGGTGTTTTGGGATTGCGAAGGGCAGAAACGTTATTGTAATACAGGTGGAATCCCTTCAGGATTTTGTCATAAATATGCATTATGAAGGTCAGGAGCTTACGCCGAATCTGAACAAGCTGCTTTTGAAAGACACAATATACTTCAACCGCTTCTATCAGCAGCTGGGGAAAGGAAATACTTCGGATGCTGAATTTGTCACCCAGAATTCCCTTTATCCTTCAATGGATATACCTGCATACAGAAAATATGAGAATAACAGATTTATGGGACTCCCTATGATTATGAGAGAAACAGGCTACAGCACCTATGCCTTTCATGCGTATAAGCCGGACTTCTGGAACAGGCAGAATATGTATCCCATGCTTGGTTTCGACCGTTTTATAAATATGAACGACTTTAACCTTAACGAGACATTTGGTATGGGCTTAAGCGACAAGGAATTTTTTGAGCAATCGGCCGCATACCTCAGCACTGTCAATCAGCCTTTTTACTCTTTCCTGGTTACTCTATCCAGCCATCACCCTTTCGGGCTCCCGCAAAAATACAAGAAAATACAGCTGCAGCCGGCACATAAGGATACTCTGTTCGGGCGCTATATTCAGGTAATTAACTACACTGATGAGGCTATAGGGCTTTTCCTCGAGAAACTGAAAGAATACGGCTTATATGACAATTCAATAATAGCATTATATGGAGACCATCGGAGCATTCCCAACGGCGTCCCTGAAAACGACAAGCTGATGTCAGAACTCTTGGGCCATGAATACACCTTTGATGAGTCTCTCAATGTGCCGCTTATAATACATATTCCGGGAACCAATATAACAGAAACCAATACAATAGTCGGAGGGCAAATGGACTTTCTGCCTACTATGCTGAATCTGCTGGGAATAAAAGAAATCCGGCCAAAGCTTTTCGGGCAGGATCTGCTAAATGCTGAAGACGGATTTGTGGCATCTCAAACCGGTATGATTAAGGGTTCATTTATAGACGATGAGAAAATATTTGTGATGTCAAGAGACGGTGTATTTGAGAACAGTACCGCCTGGAAGCTGGATACCCGTGAACCTGTTGACCCGGAGCTCTGCAGAAATGGCTATGAGAGGGCATTGAGGGAGATAAAAAAGTCTGAATACATTCTGACAAACGATCTTATTCATGAGTTTATTACATTGGGTAAAAGCCATACAACTTTCAGCGGAGCCATAAAGGCCGCTTCGAGCTATATAGAAAGGATTGCGGCGCTTTTCAAGAATATTGTTGAATAAAAGCGGCCTCAAAGCCGCTTCTATTCATCCTCCTGCCATAAGGTGGATACATTTCACATCATCGCCATCTTGAATTATGGTGTTTTTAAATTCCTCATCCCTAATAAATTGTCCGTTGATCTTTACAGTTATACTGGAGTATGCATATTTTTTCAGTTCCAAGAGCTTTGCAACTGTCATTCCC
>JAAYQK010000232.1 GCA_012519325.1 Gracilibacteraceae bacterium
ACGCGAAACGTCCCCGTGTCTTCCCGTGTCTTCCGTCCCCGTGTCCTTTTGAAAAAGGGGCTTCGCAAACTACTTGTAAAGTAGTTTTGCGAAGCCCCTTTGTTATAGTTTTGTAATTTATTTAGCTTCTGCCATTTTCTTGTAGTTCTCGTATTTTTCCTTTGCTTCCTTCTCCGCTTTTGCAAAGAGCTCTTCTGCCTCTTTGGGGAAAGAGCTTACCAAGGATGAATATCTTACCTGATTCATCAGGAAGTCTCTGAAGCTTGCCTTTGGCTCCTTGGAGTCAAGAATGAAAGGATTCTTTCCTTCCTTCTTAAGTTCCGGGTTATATCTCCACAGGTGCCAATATCCTGCTTCTACAGCCTGGGCAGTATTAGCCTGGGTTCTTCCCATACCTTCCTTAAGCCCGTGGTTGATACACGGAGCATAACAGATTATGAGAGACGGTCCGTCATACTTCTCTGCTTCCTGTATAGCCTTAAGGAACTGGTTCTTGTCCGCACCCATGCCTACCTGTGCAACATATACATATCCGTATGTGGTTGCTATCATACCCAAGTCCTTCTTCTTGGTCTTCTTACCGGAGGCTGCAAACTTTGCAACCGCTCCGACAGGTGTTGCCTTGGAGGACTGCCCGCCGGTGTTGGAGTATACTTCTGTATCAAATACCATTACATTTACATTTTCTCCGGATGCCAGCACATGGTCAAGTCCGCCATAGCCTATATCATATGCCCATCCGTCGCCACCCAGTATCCAGATGGATTTCTTTACAAGTTGGTCTTTCTTATCTGCTATTTCAACTGCTATTTCCTTTGCTCTTCCGCTTAATGCATTCATATTATCAAGAAGCGGAAGTAACTTTTCTGCTGCTGCTTTGCTCGCATCTGCATCATCCTTGCCATCCAGCCATGCTTTGAATGCTTCCTTATATTCATTCGGCATATTCAGATCCAATGCTTCCGTCATTAACTCAGCAAGCTTTTCCTTTATCTGTCTTACAGCTACTGCCATACCATATCCGTATTCTGCATTATCTTCAAAGAGGGAATTACCCCAAGACGGGCCTCTTCCGTTTGCATCAGTGCAGTACGGAGTTGATGGTGAAGAAGCACCCCAGATTGACGAACATCCTGTTGCGTTTGCAATCATCATTCTATCACCAAACAGCTGAGTTACAACCTTGATATATGGAGTTTCACCGCAGCCCGCACATGCGCCGGAGAACTGAAGATATGGCTGTGCAAACTGGCTCCCCTTAATAGTTGACTTTGATGTCAGATTATCCTTTACAGATACAGTCATTGCATAGTCCCAATTAGCAACTTCTTTCTCAGTTTGGGTTTCAAGAGGCTTCATTACAAGTGCCTTTTCTTTTGCAGGGCATATGTCCGCACAGTTCCCGCATCCTGTGCAATCCAGCGGGCTTACCTGCATCCTGTAAGATACTCCTTCAAACCCTTTTCCTATAGCCTTTACTGCTTCAAAGCCTGTAGGTGCCCTCATTGCTTCTTCTTCGGTTACAAGCACCGGCCTGATTGCAGCATGGGGGCATACAAAGGAGCACTGATTGCACTGTATACATTTATCCTTCTGCCATTCAGGAACAAAGACTGCTATGCCTCTCTTCTCGTAAGCCGAGGTTCCCATAGGCAAATGACCATCAGCGTACTCAACAAATGTACTTACAGGAAGTGTATCTCCCTCCTGTCTGTTCATTGGAATTAGCACATTCTTTATAAAGTCAGGGGCATCTACTGCTGCTGCCGCTTCTTCCTTTGCACTGCTCCAGCTTTCCGGAACATTAACCTTTACAAGTGCATCGGTTCCTGCATCAACGGCCCTGTAATTCATTTTTACTACCTTATCGCCCTTCTTGCCGTAGGTTTCCTCAATGGATTCCTTCAGGTACTTAACAGCATCTTCTATCGGTATAACATTGGCCAGTTTGAAGAATGCAGATTGCATTATCATGTTGATTCTGTTTCCAAGACCGATTTCTACTGCAATATCTGTCGCATTGATTATGTAGAACTTGATTTTATGATCTGCCAGATACTTCTTCATGCTTCCGGGCAGATTCTCTTCCAGTTCCGCTTCGCTCCACTTGCAGTTCAATACAAAGGTACCGCCATCCTTAAGGCCCTTTAATACATCATACTGATGAACATATGCTTGATTGTGGCATGCTATGAAATCAGCCTCATCAATCAGATATGAAGATTTAATAGGTTTCTTACCGAATCTGAGATGGGAAATGGTTACGCCTCCTGACTTCTTGGAGTCATATGCGAAATATCCCTGAGCATATAGATCGGTCTTATCGCCTATAATCTTTATTGCACTCTTATTGGCTCCAACCGTACCGTCGGATCCCAAACCCCAGAATTTGCACCTTATTGTCCCCTCCGGAGCAGTATTGATGTTTCCTTTTACTTCAAGAGACAGATTTGTAACATCGTCAATTATACCTATAGTAAATCCGTTTTTAGGTTTATCCGTATTCAAATTATCAAATACTGCCTTAATCTGTGCCGGTGTTGTATCCTTGGAGCCGAGGCCGAATCTTCCGCCTACGATTAATGGCGCATTTTCTCTATTGTAGAACATTGAGCGAACATCAAGGTACAATGGTTCTCCGATTGCTCCTGCTTCTTTAGTCCTGTCAAGCACAGCAATCTTCTTAACTGTTTTGGGAAGTACGTCAAAGAAATATTTCTCTGAGAAGGGTCTATAGAGATGAACCTTTACAACTCCGACTTTCTCACCTTTTGCCATCAAATAATCTACGGTCTCTTCAATAACATCTGTCACAGAACCCATGGCTATTATTATTTTCTCAGCATCAGGTGCTCCATAATAGTTAAAGGGCTTATACTCTCTGCCTGTCAATTTGCTTATTTCCTTCATATAGTCTGCAACTATGTCTGGAACTGCATCATAGTACTTGTTGCAGGCTTCTCTTGCCTGGAAGTATATATCCGGATTCTGAGCAGTACCTCTTGTTACCGGATGCTCCGGATTTAAAACATTTTTCCTGAATTCATCCAATGCTTCCTTGTCAAGAAGTTTTTCCAGATCTGCATAATCCATTACTTCAATCTTTTGAACTTCACTGGAAGTTCTGAAGCCGTCAAAGAAATGTAAAAAGGGAACTCTTGATTTGATTGCAGCCAAGTGAGCAATACCGCCCAGGTCCATTATTTCCTGTACTGAGCCGGAAGCAAGTAAAGCAAAGCCTGTCTGCCTTGTTGCCATAACGTCCTGATGATCGCCGAATATTGAGAGTGCATGACTTGCCAATGCACGGGCGGATACATGAAATACACCCGGCAATAATTCCCCGGCAATCTTATACATATTGGGTATCATAAGAAGTAAACCTTGCGATGCTGTAAAAGTTGTAGTCAATGCACCTGCTGCCAGTGAACCGTGAACTGCTCCCGCAGCTCCTCCCTCCGACTGCAGCTCAACAACCTTTACTTTCTGGCCAAAAATGTTCTTCAGCCCGTGGGCAGACCATTCATCAACATTTTCAGCCATTGTAGATGACGGTGTTATTGGGTAAATTGCTGCAACCTCTGTGAACGCATAAGCGACATGCGCGGCTGCAGCATTACCATCCATTGTTTTCATTTTATTAGCCATAGCCAAACCCCCTAATATTAAATTATGATTATATGTAGTTATTTTTTTACAAAATGCCATCTTTAGTATATTAAACATTAATTACATTGTCAAACCAAAAACAATTAACTGTCAAAAAATTCCAACTGCCTTAACCCTTGTCTCTCAACGGGTAAAGGCAGTTAGTTATTTTTTAGTCAATTTTATAATTACAAATTTTTATTGATTATTATTCATCAAGGAAGTATATCTTTAATTTGCTACAAAATATATTGCAGAAACAACAGAAGTATTATTCCGGGAATTCCTAAAAATCCTGCAATCAGCGCAGTAATTGGGTTTATTCCTATAGAAAGGCCTGTAAGTCCACTGAAAATATTAATTGCAAATAATGCAGCAGCCCCAATAATCCCATTTATCACAAGCTTGACAATAATTTTAATAGGCAGGACCAGCAAAACACCTATAACATATACAGCCCCTATGGCAAGAAATACTGCCAGTATTGAGAATATATCTACCTGTGGCAACCATAATCCCCCCTTGTCAAGCAATTAAGATCGTATGCTTATTTATATTATTATTTTCGTATTTTATTACAAGTTTTGTACAGCTTTTTCATTCTAAATCATCTATATGTTCATACTGAGCCCCTTATCCTTTGCGAGCTTTAACAGGTAAACATATTGCGCTTTGGCAGCTTCCATCCTGTATATTGCATGATCTACAAGCTCAGGGGCAGTTACACTGTCAAAATAGCTCTGTGCATCATGCATTTCCTGCTTTACTTTAAGTATCGTACTTATAAGTTCCATATTTTCGTCCCTTTCTCTAGTGCCCCTTATACTATCCAGTAAATAGTCTATAATATCCTCTAACTGCTTGCTTTTCTTAGGCTCCCTATCTGCAAGATTTGTGGACATAAATAAAACACCTCCGATATTATTACTAATTTATCCAAGAATTAGTAATAATATTCTGAGGTGCTACATTTTTATAAAATATTCTCTCTCTAAAAAACTTTTGTCAAAGGCACAATGAAAAGGATTCAACGGACTATAATATTAACCCATTATAGGAATATCTAATACTTGAGTATATCACTATAGAAAAGACAAATAAACAGAATCCGCAATATAATATATAATTGATACTGGGAAAGGCGGGAGATGAAATTGTATTATACTGGTATTGATATAGGCTCAACCTCTGCAAAAGTCATTGTATTGGACGGTAGTAATGATGTGATTTGCAGGAATGTCATGCCAACAGGCTGGAGCAGTGTTGATACTGCAGAGAAGATAAGGAGAGAGCTTGCTGAAGCCGGCATCAACTCTGAATGCAGCAAATTTGTGGCAACCGGCTATGGGCGTATTTCAGTCCCTTATGCCGACAAGACCATTACCGAAATAACCTGCCATGGAAAAGGGGCAGCTTTTTTATACGAAGACGATACTTGTACAGTAATTGATATCGGTGGCCAGGATACAAAAATAATAAGCATTATGAAAGGTCAGGTAATTGACTTTATTATGAATGACAAATGTTCCGCCGGAACAGGACGTTTCCTTGAAATCATGGCGAGTACGCTGGGTGTTGGGCTTTCAGAGCTATGTAATCTGGCGAGGTCAGGATCAGGGGTCAGCATCAGCTCCATGTGTACCGTTTTTGCCGAATCAGAGGTTGTAAGCCTTATCGGAAGCGGACACTCAAAGGAGGATATTGCATACGGAATAGTGGATTCCATCACTAACAAGGTTAAGTCATTATGCGGCAAGCTTTCTGCCGATAATACACGAATATATCTTACCGGAGGCCTTTGTGAAAGCGATTATATAATAGAATCCCTATCTGACAAGTTGGGCATAAGAATATTGTCAAATCGGAACGGAAGGTATGCAGGAGCATTAGGAGCCGCTTTATCTGCTAAATCAATAAAATAATCATAGGAGGTATACAATGTCGTTTTTAGATTTACCAGGCAGATTCGATGAGTTTGCCGATGCCAGAAGACAGGGCTTTCTAAAAGTCAAGCAGATAAAAGAGAAGGGCGGAAAGGTTGCCGGTATATTCTGCACCTTTACCCCGACTGAAATACTTGATGCAGCAGGGCTTTATACAGTAGGGCTATGCGGCATGAGTGAAGAAACCATTATTGATGCCGAGGCGGATCTTCCAAGAAACCTGTGCCCCTTGATCAAATCCAGTTATGGCTTTGCTTTAACAGAGAAATGCCCTTATACCTATTTCTCCGATATAATAATCGGCGAAACCACTTGCGACGGAAAGAAAAAAATGTACGAGCTGCTGGGCGAATTCAAGGATACTTACATAATGCAGCTGCCTCAGGGTATAGATAGGGAATATACCCTCGGTATGTGGGAAAAGGAACTTCATTTGCTTATTAAAGAGCTGGAGAAGAGGTTCGGTGTAGAAATAACCGATGAAAAACTCAAAAAAGCCGTTCTTAAAAGGAACCTTCAAAGAAGCTTGTATAATGAGCTATTTGAGCTTGGTAAACTGGATCCTCCACCTCTGAAAGGCTTTGATATGTATAAGGTAATTGAAGGCTCCGGCTTCAGCTTTGACTTGGAAGAAAACTGCAGCAAGCTTCGGGAGCTTATTGACAATACCAAAGAAGCTTATCAGCGCGGAAACAGACCAGTTTCAAAGGATTCAAAAAGGATTCTTGTAACAGGCTGTCCTATCGGTGGAGTCCTGGACAAGGTTGTAAACACTATAGAAAGCAGCGGCGGAGTGGTCGTCTGCTTTGAGAATTGCGGAGGTGTGAAGCCGGTAAGGCATCTTGTGGACGAAGGTGCTCAGGATATTGTCAAGGCTATAGCTGAAAGATATCTTAAAATAGGATGTTCTGTAATGTCCCCAAATATCCAGCGTATGCAGATGCTGCCGGAATTGTTGAAGGAATTCAGAGTTGACGGTGTAATGGAAATTGTCCTGCAAGCCTGTCACACTTACAGTGTGGAAAAAAGAGAAATCAAGAAGATTGTAAACGGAGCCGGACTCCCTTACATGGCCATTGAAACAGATTATTCCAAATCAGATATTGGCCAGATTAAGACCAGGATATCCGCATTCCTGGAGATGGAGCCTTTGGAATAAAAATATAAACACATAGATAATTGGGCGGTTAATATTTATACAAAATAAATTTTTATGGGGGAATAATTATGAAAAAGTTTACCAAAATACTGACTCTTCTTATGGCATTATGCATGTTCTGCACCATGTTTGCAGCTTGTGGTTCCAAAGAAGCTGCTGAAGAAAAACCGGCAACCGAGAGCAAAGAAGAAGTGAAAGAAGAAGGCAATGCAAAAAAAGCCTGCCTGCTGACTACCTCTCCTCTCGGTAACGACTTCTCTGATATTGTATGGTCCGGTTTCAAAGAACTGGAAGCAGCTGGTTGGGAAGTAAAATGCATCGAAGTTTCCGAAGCTGCTGAATATCCGGATCAGATCCGTGCAATGGCTGCTGAAGGTTATACCGTAATGTTCACTATGTTTGACGAGCTGAGCCAGGTTGCTCTGGATCTGTCCGATGAACTGGCGGAAAAATACCCGGATCTCCATGTATTCATGTTGGATACCTACATGGAACATGACAAAGCCAACTGCACCAGTGTATCCGTTGACCCATTTGAATCTTCCTTCGTTGCAGGCTTTATCGCTGCTAATGTAACAGAAAAAGATATTGTAGGTTGGATTGGCCATAAAGATATTCTAAAAATTCAGAGATTCAGAGATGGTTACATAGCCGGCGTTAACTATGCAGATAAAGGTGTTGAAGTTGTTGCTGCTTTCACCGGCGCCCCTAAAGACCCAATTAAAGGTCAGGAAACCGCAAGAGCTATGATTCAGAACAATGATATCGACCTGATCTATCAGACTAATTACCTGGGCGGCCCCGGCGTTATCGCTGCATGTGCTGAAGCTGGCATCAAATGTATTGGTGTTGACAGTTGGCAGGGTGATATCGATCCATGTGTATTCTGGTCTGCTGTAAAACCAATGAACATTGCAGTTGTAAGCCTGGCTAACCAGTACCTGGAAGGTGCCGAATTCAAAACTTCTATTGACTTCAACCTCAGATCCGGCGGTGCTGTTTATGACAAAAGAGACGAAGGCAACATTTCTCCGGAACTGCTTGCTGAAGTTAAACAGCTGATTGAAGATATCAGATCCGGTAAAATTGACGTCTTCGAAGGATTTGACCAGTATAGACTGAAATACTAATCTGTTTTTCATTCGTTCAGAAAACAGGAGCGTTTAACGCTCCTCTTTTTACTATTTTCTAAAATAGAGAGAAAAGGATATAGAGATGGAAAATTACGCACTGGAAATGAGGCATATACACAAAAGCTTTGGCCCGGTACATGCCAACAATGATGTCAGCCTTGCTGTTCGGAAAAGCAAAGTCCATGCGCTGATTGGCGAAAATGGAGCTGGAAAAAGCACACTGATGAGTATTTTGTCCAATGTTCTGAAGCCGGATAGCGGTGAAATTATC
>JAAYQK010000025.1 GCA_012519325.1 Gracilibacteraceae bacterium
AAGATATGTTAATTTATTGACAACACTTTAAGTATATAATAAAATAAATTTACTAAACCATGAGTAAGCATGAATGATTTAGTGCAGTAAGGAAGATATTTGTTCAGCTGCTTTTTTAGGCTGTTGGATTAGTTCATAGGGTTAGGGGTAGATAGAATGGAGAGATTAAGCAATATATCGATGGCTGTGGTCAGACGCCTTCCGAAATATCACAGATATTTAGGTGACTTATTGCACCATGACATAAGGAGGGTATCTTCACAAGAGCTAAGTCGGATTACAGGTTTTACAGCCTCACAAATAAGACAGGACTTAAATTGCTTCGGAGGCTTCGGGCAGCAGGGATATGGCTACAATGTGGAGGAACTGTATAATGAACTGGGGAATATACTTGGCCTGAACAGGACATATAGGACAATAATAATAGGCGCAGGGAATGTAGGAAGAGCCATAGCAAATTATACCTACTTTGAAGAAAGTGGTTTCATTCTGTACGGTATGTTTGACAATAACCCCAAGAAAATAGGAGATGTAGTAAAAGGGCACAAGGTTTTGCCCATTGAAGAGGTAGAAAACTTCATTAAGGATAACGGCATAGAAATAGCTATTTTATGCACACCAAAGGAAGGAACCCAGAAAATAGCAGAGACACTGGTGAATTGTGGAATAATGGGAATATGGAATTTCGCTCCCGTCGACCTTAAGCTAAACAGTGATGTTATTATTGAAAATGTTCACTTAAGCGAGAGTTTGTTTACGATATCATACCTTCTCAAGGAGCGGGAGGATCTTAAAAAGAAAAGAAAGTAGATTCATGCAGGTTTTATGAGGTATATGCTTCTGTTTTGTGCGAATACAAGCAGTTTATAGTTAACAGCCAAAAACTCGTAAATGTATTGTTTTACATTTACGAGTTTTTCTATTAGAGTATAACTTATGTGTGATTTACATAAATACTTATTACTATGTTATCAGGAGAGTAAATAATGGAGAGCTTATTAGTTGGAATCAAATCTATTGAGTTAGGTAATGTTGTCATGCTGCTGATAGGAGGCATACTTATTTATCTAGCCATTGCGAAGGAATATGAGCCGGTTTTGCTTCTGCCTATGGGCTTTGGGGCAATAATGGCAAATATACCTTTGGTTTTTTAAACAGGAGGAATGAAGCCCCTGTTTGATCTTTATGAAGCAGGTATTAAGTCGGAACTCTTTCCGCTATTGATATTTGTGGCAGTGGGAGCAATGATAGATTTTGGCCCGCTTCTGACAAATCCCAAAATGCTTCTTTTTGGTGGGGCGGCACAGTTTGGAATATTCTTCACCATGTCAATGGCCGCGTTAATGGGGTACAGTCTTAAGGAAGCGGCATCCATAGGAATAATAGGCGCAGCGGACGGGCCTACATCCATATATGTGGCGTCACAGTTTGCCGAGCATTTGTTGGCGCCTATCTCGGTTGCTGCATACTCATATATGTCATTGGTGCCGATTATTCAGCCTCCGGTCATAAGGGCGCTTACAACTTTGGAAGAAAGAAAAATAAGGATGCCCTATGAGGGACGTTCGGTGTCCAAGAAGGTCAAAATATTGTTCCCGATAGTCGTTACAGTGATAGCAGGAATGATTGCTCCTGTAAGCGTAGCTCTTGTAGGCTTTCTGATGTTTGGTAATCTGCTCAGGGAATGCGGAGTTACGGACAGGCTTGCAAAATCTGCACAGAACGAACTTGCAAATCTGGTTACAATACTGCTCGGTATTACTATTGGTTCTACAATGTCTGCAGATAAGTTTCTTAATTTCGATACTATCAAAATAATATCAATGGGCCTTGTTGCCTTTGTATTTGATACCGCCGGGGGCGTATTGTTTGCCAAGTTCCTGAATCTATTCACGAAGAATAAAATTAATCCAATGGTTGGAGCGGCAGGAATATCGGCTTTTCCAATGTCATCCAGAGTAATCCAAAGGGAAGCCCAGAAAGCCGACCCTACGAATTTCATATTGATGCAGGCGGTAAGTGCAAATGTAGCCGGGCAGATCGGTTCAATAATTGCCGGAGGCCTGATACTTGCACTGGTTAAATAGTGTTTTGATAAAGGGTAAAGAGGTGGAAAAAGAATATGGATGTATTTTTTGAGAGCATAAAAGTTATGGGATTTGGGATGCTTGGAATATTTATAGTTATTTCTGTATTTTACGCAATGGTCGTATTACTGGGGAAGGTTTTCCCATGTCTTTTTTAGGCAAAAAAATTGAAATTTCACACATATTGCATTATAATTAGAGCAATTTAAAAATGTTACGGCGGTGAATGCGGTGCGTATTCTTTCCAGGGAGAGAATAAACAAGCTTCTTGCGGGCATATTGGAATACCCGCTATTTATAGTTGCCGCACCCATGGGATATGGTAAAACTACTGCTGTGCGTGAATTTCTTAAGCATAAGAGAATAAATCCCATATGGGTATCTCTCATCGCTTCTGACGGATCGACGGTGTACTTCTGGGACAGGCTTACAACACAAATTGCACAGTATAACAAGCAGCTTGGAGAGCAGCTTAAAAGTCTCGGTTTTCCTACTGATGCACCTCAGACTGCAAAGATACTTGAGATAATAGTCAGTATTGAATATAAAAAGGACACCGTTCTGGTCATTGATGATTTTCACCTTGCTGCCAGCCCTGGAAATTTCAACCTGATAAGCTATATAGTAAGGGAAGAAATCCCTAATTTGCATATAGTATTGATTATGAGGGATATGACAAATATCCGCTTTGCAGAATTGACCTCCCAATGCTTTTCTATGACGCATCACAGTTTGAAATTTGAAAATGATGAGATTAAGCGGTATTTTGAGTTGATGAAATACCCATCTTCACCGAAAGAAATGGCAAAGGTTGCACAATACACGGGCGGATGGGTCTCCATGATATATCTCATAATCATCGGCTTGAAAAAGGGTATTCCGGTGGGAATAAGCAGCACTATAGATGAATTGGTGGAGAGAAACCTTTATGAGCCTTACGATAAATTAATCAGACAGTTTCTCTTAAAGCTTGCTGTAATGGAGAGCTTTACTGCGGAACAGGCTGAATTTGTACTGAAGCAGCCGGGCGCAGAAGCAATTTTGAAAAAGCTGTATAAAGAAAACGCCTTTATTGATTATGACGAAGCAACCGGGATTTATAAGATACATAATGTACTGTTGGATTTTCTGAGGAGGAAGCAAAACTTTGAGGACTCCGGGATAATTGAACTTTTCAAGCGTATTGGAGAATGGCATTTGAGCAAGGGTCAGTATACTGCCGCTTATGGATTTCTGAACAGGGCGAAAGAGTCGGAATACATACTTAAGCTGTTGAACGATGCGGGAAAAATTACTGTTGAATTTGAAGAATTTGACGGCATCCGTGAAATGTTTGAGTGCATCCCCAAAGAGACGCTCATAAGATACCCTATTGCATATATTCATTATATATTCCAAGAACTCATAAGTGGTGAACAGGAAAGAGCACTGAAGGGTATACAGCGCCTCAACGAATTGGAACAAATATACCTTGAAATGGAAGATATATGCCCGAATTACAAAAACCGTATACTTGGAGAAATTAACATACTCAGGATTTTTACTGTATTTAACGATGCCGAGGGAATGATTGAATATACAATCAGGGCAAAAGAACTGCTTAAGGATGAAAAATCATGGGTGATAAGGCGGGAAAGCGAATTTACCTTCGGTACGCCTCATTTCCTTTATTCATATTATAAAGAGGCAGGCAAGCTGGATGAAACAATAAAGATTATGACCGAAGGATTTCCGGCTTTTTCCGAGCTTTCCGACGGCTGCGGTACAGGCTGCGAATACTTAACCCTTGCTGAATATGCCCTTGAAACCGGTGATTTCGCCGGAGCGGAGCTGAACGGCTTTAAGGCTGTATATAAAGCTAAGACAAAGGATCAGATAAGCATTGGTATCTGTGCCTGCTTCACGCTGATAAGGCTGTATATATTGCAGGGAAAGGTGCAGGAAGGCCTGGAAATGCTGGAACAGCTGAAAATTGAAGTAGGCAGTATAAACAGTTCCGTATACAATACAACCATGGATTTATGCGAAGGATACATATTTGGCTGTCTGGGGCAGCTTAAAAAAATACCTGAGTGGCTGCAAACGGGTGATATGGACGATGCAAATTTCCTGTACCAGGGAATGGCTTTTAACTATATCGTATATGGAAAAGCGGTTCTTCTGGCTAATAACTTTATAGAGCTTGAGATGCTTACTGAGAGTTTCCTGCCGTATTTCTCCATATTTAACAATCAGCTTGGATTTATACACAACTATATTCATGAAGCGGCAGCAAAGTACCGTTTGTACGGGATGGAACAGGGAAAGTCAGCTTTAAGAGCGGCTCTGGCAATTGGACAGGCGGATGGCATTGTAATGCCTTTTGCCGAAAATGCTCCTTATATATTTGACCTGTTAAGGTCATTTTCCAATGAAGACAGCTGCAACGAATATTTGAAGAGGGTTATTTTGATTTGTGAGCAGTACATGAAAAGCCTGAAAAGGTTTGGCCAAAGCTGCCCTGCATTGAGTGAAAGGGAAAGGGAAGTGCTTAAGCTTCTGAGTGAGGGGCTTACCCGTGATGAAATAGCAGCCGGCCTGTATATTTCGACAGGAACAGTCAAGACTCACCTGCAGAACATATATCATAAGCTTGAAGTGAAAGGAAAGATTGCTGCAATAAAAAAGGCAGAAAAACTGAAATTATTCTAAAATACTCCAAAAGGCAGATATAAAACAACAAAAATACCTTTTATACTTTGTATAATTAGGTATTTTTTATTTTAAAGGGGGTTTAAGACATGAGCAGGATTATCAAGGTAACAGCCAATGATGATTATACTCTTCTGGTAGAGTTTGAAGGTAATAACAAAGTATTTTTTGACATGAAACAGCTGATTCAGACAATGCCATATTATAGTTTGAATGATATTAAGAACTTCAAGGATTTTATTCTGGAGGAGGGGGCAATACGTTGGAAGGATGTGGGCAGGCCGAACCTTTCCATGAGTCCTGTGCGGCTGACTGTAGATGATATTCTTTTTACCATACGGGAGTAAGACTTTAAGATATATTGGCAAATGGGAGGATTAGTATTAGTAAAGGGGTGGAAACGAATGAAAATGCTATTAAAGAAAACAATTTGTATTCTGTTGGCTTTTATGATGGCTTTCGGGCCTTTTGCAGAAGGTGTAGTATCGGTCTTTGCCCGGAATACTGATAACGAGCCGGCTCCTGACGGTCAGACCTGGGAGGAGGCTTATCCGAATGGTGCTTTTATATTCGAGGAAAGCTATCTTTACTCGGAAGAAGGTGACGATATTGTAGCTATTGCCGTATACCGAATGGGGGGACGTGACAGCAGGGCAGTTGCAAATCTGGCAATAACACCGGTTACTCCCGAAGGCAATACGGCAAATGCCGCAGGATTAAAAGACTTTGAAATTATTTCTCCTTATGACGTGGAAATTGACCCTGACAATGAATATGACACCGTATTTGCGGATTTGGTCTTTGAGGAGGGAGAATATGTTAAGTCACTGGAAATAAGAGCAATTGATGATGAACTTTCAGAGCCTGAAGAATTTTTCATTGTGACTATTTACGGTGCGGAAGATGCTGAATTCCTTGAAGACGGCAATAGATTTACAGTGTGTGTTCAGGACAACGATCCTTATGTAAAAAGCATTGTATCCTTTGCTGATGGGGAAATGAGCTTTAACAGGAGCGACGGTTTTGCCACCCTTGAGGTAGTAAGGACCGGAGGAACCCAGTATGTCTTTTCGATAGATTACGAGACAGTATCAGGTACCGCAGCTGCGGGAGTGGATTTTGCCGAAACCTCGGGGACTCTGATGTTTAACTGCGGGGAGGAGACTGCAGCCATAGAGATTCCGCTTATTAACGACAACAAAGAGACTGTGTCCGAGGAAGTATATTTTGGGGTCAAACTCTCCAATCCAAAGGGCGGAGATATTGCGGAGGATGGAGGAGAGACTGTAATATATCTTTACAACTCGGCTAAAAAGGATGCGATAATGAACATTGCCACTCTCGTGACAGATTTGGAGAGTATTGATATAAGCGGAGAAACTGCAATATCCGATGACGCAATCATATCGAATAATGATGAAATTACAGTCACACCGGAGATTAAGGAATCTACGCCTCTGGTGGAAACAGTCCCGAAAGCCTCAAAGGACGGCATTGTTCCTATGGCCGTGGTTCAAGATAGCTGGGGGCTTGCAGCAAATCAGGGAGATTGGAAAAAATATACCAGACTTGCTTATGATAAGGAAAAATTCGGATTCGGTACTCATTATGACAATAGCGATGATTTTTATGAATCATCTGTAGGTTCTGCCGATAACTGGCATACCCGTTCGGCAAGATCTTATGATGATGAGCATTGGGGTAAAGAAAAGGGATATGTCGGTTTTGGTTATGAAAATGAAAACAGGGTATGGAAGGTATGGGATGCCAGTGGCAGTGATCCGTACGGTTATGCCATAATGAAGCAGCCTGATCTGGATGGGCTTTATGAGTTCTATAAGTCCATGTCGGGACATGTATCTATACATTTTAATGATACAATCTTAGGAGAGATGAACCAAGGGATGGTTCTCCTGTCCAATAATGATGCGGATTACAGCCAATTGTCAGAAAGCAGCAGAGATGCTATTACCGCTGTAACTCATACCGGTTTGACACTGGCCCAGTATACGGGACAGGGAAGGAATGAGACTGTGATAAATTTTTCCTTCAGCCCTTTGTTAAATATTAATGAGAATTATGTTAATTACGATCGGCCGGCTCTTGCCATTTTTGATAACAGCTGGGAAGACAATACCTATTTTCGTACCTGGGTGGATGATCTTTACCTGGAGCGGGCAGCCATCAATAATCTCAGGTATGAAGTTGTGTGCAAGGATGGAGACGAGTATTTAAATGCAAACTCATATGAGGCTTTAAACAGAATTAAGCCTGTGGTCAGCATTTATAATAATGATGGGGGTCCAAACGGAGAAGGAAAGCTTTATGTGGGTTCCAACCTGCTGCTGAATGAATAGGCTTCCTCGGGGGCTTTCAGAATCAAAAGTGTGCAATTAAAGAAACTGGTAAACGGTGTATGGACGGTTATAAACACCGGAGAAATTGTAGATGTCGGAGGAGATAAAGCTGTCTCTATTCAGCTAAGATCCGATGATAACAGCAAAATACAACGCACCAGGGAGCTTTCCTGTCTGAATGCAGAAACTGATCAATACTCCCTTTATGTGGAGATGGAAAGAAACCAAAGAATCCTCCTTGACTATTCTCCCAATGTTTTGCCTCAGGATATTGCAGGGGGAGAAACTGATACGGATTATATTATAAGAGCAAGGCGTAAGGCAGAGTACATAGCATACCCACCCAAACTCGGTTTTATACCAAGAGGTGAAGTTATGGGAATGCCGAGCCTTGTTGACGGGAATTTGACAAATACCTATATATATATAGATGAAACCGATGCTAAAGTATTTGATTTCAATCTGATGAAGGGCGAAGCAATAGCCTACGACGGGCAAATGTATTACGGCCCTGTTCCAATCAAGGTAGAAGACTATTACGAGGATACAATCTATATGATATTTTATGATTCCGAATCCATGGCACGGGAGCAGGAGGTCAGGATAAGCGGTATTGAATCGGCAGAGATGTATATAGATAAAAACGAGAACGGAAAAGTCGATGCAGGGGATACCATGGTAGGGTATCTCAATGATGACAGGTATGTCAACAGCTTTTTTGACAGGGAGGACGGCAAGCAGAAGCTGCTGAAATTCGATTATGTTATGCTGCCCCGAAAAATCAACACTACTCCCGCAGATGACACCAGTATCAGGTACGATGTGAAGGCTTCATTTGTAACGACTGCTACAAGTGATGCCGAATTAGCCAGATACACTAATGAAATGAAGACATACAGGGAAATTGAAACAGGAGATACAAAGGTACCGATATACGGAGTTGAAGCAATGAACGGCAGCATCACTGTTCCTCTGGGAGGAGATAAGACTCCGCCAATCTATGATGAAACAGAAAAAAAATGGAGTTGGACTCCGGACTTTGAGGGAAATCTGAAAACTCCCTTTACAAACCCCGCTAAAATTGAGGAAGCGGAAAGGGAAACGGTTGCAGGCCCCAAAACAATTTCCGGCACTGATGAAATCAACGATTATATCGGAAGCTTCAGAAACAGTGACCAGGTAGTACTGCAGCTCTACAACAACTATGGAGAAATGGTCGGCAAATATGATTCTGTAAGCACATACAGGGAGATAGTGCTCGGGAAATTTGAGCAGGATCAGGATTTGGAATTTGGTGTTCCCGAGGGCGGGGATAATCAGGATACCCCCGGAGCCGAGA
>JAAYQK010000233.1 GCA_012519325.1 Gracilibacteraceae bacterium
CTCTGATGATGCAATGTGACGCTGCCGTATCTGCCTGTGGGAGTACTGTATATGAGCTGTGTGCCTGTGGTACGCCTGTTATAGGGATTGCTGCCGCGAATAATCAGATAATGACGGCTCGAAAAATGAGTTCAATCGGGGCACTGATACAAGCCGAAGGAACAGATGATGTAATCGATTGCTTGAGAAGCCTGGATTATGGAGTCAGGGTCAGAATGTCAGAAACAGCCCGGAAATTGGTGGATGGGAATGGAAGCATAAGAGCATCGGAGCAAATAAGAAAAATTATCTGCAAAAAATGAGGGGGAAGCTGTATGAGAAAGTTTATACCATACGGAAGGCAGTATATTGATGAAGAAGACATACAGGCGGTCGTCGAGGTTCTCAGAAGTGATTTTATAACCACCGGGCCGAAGGTTGCCGAGTTGGAAAACACCATTACCGGGTATATTGGTGCAAAACATGCGGTAGCAGTGTCAAACGGTACTGCCGCTCTTCATGCCGCCTGTTTTGCGGCAGGTATAGGACCGGGTGACGAGGTAATAACCACACCCATGACATTTTCGGCCACCGCTAACTGTATTTTATACATGGGAGGGCGGCCGGTCTTTGCCGATATCGACCCCATAACCTACAATATTGACCCCCGGGATATTGAAAAGAAGATTACCGATAAGACGAAGGCTGTTATTCCTGTACATTTTACCGGACAGCCCTGCGATATGGACGAAATAATGAGAATTGCCGACAAGTATGGATTGACTGTAATCGAAGACGGGGCCCATGCCATGGGAGCGGAATACAAAGGCAGGAAAATCGGAACCATAGGTACCATGACCACATTAAGCTTTCATCCCGTAAAGCATATAACGACAGGGGAAGGGGGAGCTGTTCTGACGGATGACAAGTTGCTGTACGAGAAGATGCTATTATTCAGAGTCAACGGTATAACAAAGGACAGCGATAAAATGGAGAGAAATGAAGGCCTCTGGTTTTGTGAGCAGCATAGCCTGGGCTTCAATTATAAATTGACGGATATACAGGCAGCTCTTGGTATAAGTCAATTCAAAAAGCTGGATTTTTTCCTTGAAAGAAGAAGAAAATACGCGGCGCTATATTCAGGGCTTCTGGAACAGGTTGAAGGAATAATCGTGCCTAAGCAACTGCAGTATGTGAATTCAGCCTGGCATCTTTATATAATCAAGCTGGACCTTGCCAAAATAAGATTAAGCAGAAGACAGGTCTTTGATGAACTGAGAAAAAGGAATATAGGCGTACATGTACATTATATACCGGTATACTATCACCCCTACTACAGAAGCCTGGGGTATTCAAGGGGCATGTGTCCTGAAGCGGAAGCCCTTTATGAATCAATAATAACACTCCCTCTGTATCCGTCCATGGAAGAGGAGGACATTTATTATGTAGCTGATAACCTGAAGGATATATTAAGGAGCTGATATATTTTGAAAATGCTGGTTACCGGAGGAGCCGGTTTTATAGGTAGGTGGACTGTTAAAAAACTTCTTGAAGAGGAGCATAGTATATGGATATTGGATGATCTTTCCAACGGGTCCTATGATAATATTAAGGAATTTGAAAGCTGCGGATTAGCAAAATTCATTCATGGGGATATTAAGGATGAAAGGCTGCTGGAAAACATATTTGCGGAGGATTTTGACATGTGCTTTCACCTGGCAGCTAAAATCACTGTTCAGGACAGCATTGACGATCCGGTAACCACCTATCGGAACGATGTTGGCGGTACCTTCAATGTCCTGGAGCAGTGCAGAAAGCACGGCACTAAAATGATTTTCATGAGCACTTGCATGGTTTATGACAGGGCATCGGGAGAAAAGGGAATTGACGAGCTGCATCCTGTCAAGCCGGCTTCACCCTATGCCGGAAGCAAGATAGCAGGAGAGAATCTTGTACTGTCATACTGGCATGCCTATAAGCTGCCGGTAGTTGTAATTAGACCTTTCAACACTTACGGGCCTTTTCAGAAGTCCGGAGGTGAGGGAGGCGTAATAGCAATTTTTATTAGTAAATCCCTTGAAGGCAAGGCTTTGGAAATATTCGGCGATGGGAATCAAACCAGGGATTTTCTTTACGTTGAGGATTGTGCCGATTTTATTGTCCGGGCGGGCTGCTCGGATAAAGCAGTCGGTCAGATAATAAATGCCGGTACCGGAAAGGATATTAGGATTAATGACCTGGCGGTGCTTATTGGGCGGGATAGGTCTCCTATAGAGCATGTGCCTCATATACATCCTCAAAGCGAAATCCAAAAGCTTCTTTGCAACTCAGAAAAGGCGTACAGGCTTCTATCCTGGAGGCCTCAAACTGTTATTGAAGAAGGAATAGCAATTACTGAAAAATGGATTGCAGCTATTAAGAAAAACCGGTTTTATGACGATATAAATAATTAGAACGGATTCAATTATTAATTTTCCAAGGAGGGAATAGGAATGAAAATCAACAGTAACCAGGCTAATCTAAATACCAGTAAAATTGTAAAACAGAGTTCAGTTGGACAGGTGCAGGTACCGGAACAAGTAAAAGCATCAGAAAAGGCAAAGAATACAAAAAATAAGACAGTATTTGAGGCTAAAGAGGATCCTGCCTTGAATGAAAAACAATTGATAGAGGCAATAGAAAAAACCAACAAGGCAATCGAAGGCACCTATTGCAGCTTCAAATACTCCGTGCACGATGTGACAAAGCAGATAATGGTTAAGGTAATAGATAATAAAACTCAGGAAGTAATTAAAGAAATCCCGCCTGAGAAGATACTGGATATGGTTGCTAAAATATGGGAAGTGGCGGGCATTTTGGTTGATGAAAGGCGGTAGCGGAAATGGCTTATGATATATCCCGCATTTTGAACAGCCGGATGAGGATATCGGGTATTTCCTCCGGGCTGGATGTGGACGGCATAGTGCAGCAGCTGATGAGAATAGAACAGATGAAGGTGGACAAGGTAAAACAGAGCAAGACATTGCTGGAGTGGAAAAGGGATGATTACAGGTCTGTGATAAACGTCATCAGAGCATTTAGGGATGAATACTTTGATGTATTGAAGCCTGCGACAAATATGAGATCCGCTTTTTCGCTGTCAGCTCTTAAGACAACCTATAACGGTGCCGATACTTCAAGCTATTTTACTGCAACAGCAGGTACCGGTGCGATTCAGGGTACCTATACAATAAGCAATATAAAGCTGGCTTCATCGGCAAAAGCAGTATCCGTTGGCTCCGTTACAGGCGATATGGTTGGTGCTGACATAACCATAGATGGTACAAGCATCAGCGCAGCAAAGGACAACAATAAAATTACCGTTACCTTTAACGGAACAACGAAAGAAATAACTCTTGACGACGGCCTGTCGGACATCAACAGTGTGGTGAGCAATTTAAACACCAAGCTTGAAGCTGCATTTGGGGCAGGAAAAATAACGGCATCAGTGAGCGGGGCCGGTATTGCCTTCAGCACTGCGAGTACAAATATCCTGAGTATAGACAATGCATATAACACCGGTTACAGTAAAATATTCGGCACAACTATAAGCTC
>JAAYQK010000234.1 GCA_012519325.1 Gracilibacteraceae bacterium
AGCATCATCAATATCATGGTTTATATATGCAATACGATCGGAAAAACTGACTATCTTTCCTTCCAGAGTCTCAGGCTCAATTCCTCCGGTATGCCTTAAAATACCGTCTCTTACTTCATAAGTCAGGTTAAGCCCTTTCCCTCCCTCAAGTATATCCACTACCCTAAGGCTTTGTTCATTATGCTTGAAACCCCCCGGGTGTATTTCGTTAAGAACCTTCTCTCCGGCATGGCCAAAGGGCGTATGTCCCAGGTCATGGCCAAGGGCTATAGCTTCGGTAAGATCCTCGTTAAGTCTAAGGCCCCTTGCTATGGTTCGGGCTATCTGGGATACCTCCAGGGTATGAGTCAGTCTTGTCCTGTAATGATCCCCCTCAGGAGATATGAATACCTGAGTCTTATGCTTAAGTCTTCTGAATGCTTTCGAATGCAGTATTCTGTCCCTGTCCCTCTGGTAATCGGTTCTAATATCGCATTTTTCTTCATAAGCCTGCCGCCCCTTGGTATTCACACTTAAAGCAGCATACTTCGAGAGATTTTGTTTTTCTATGTTTTCAGTTATTTCTCTGATTTTCATAAATGCATCTCCCCTTGCGAATCCTTTTTTAAATAGATATCGCATCACTTTAATATACAACAAAAACTCATAATTTCCTTTTTCCCGCACAAACTTTTTTATCTTAATCTGCTATTGCACAACAGAAGAAGGACATGGGGAAACGTCCCCGTGTCTTCCGTCCCCGTGTCCCTGCGTCGCATTATTCATTTAATATGATAAGGGATATCACAAACTGTGACACCCCTATTCTATTCCTCTTCGAAGAAATACTTGTTCATATCATCCATTACTTTTTTCAATTTTTCCTTGTCAGCATAGAAATACTTGATATTTCTTATTTTTTCTTCCTTGATAAAACCTGCATTCTTTAAAATATCCAGATGGTGGGATACCGTAGGTGTCGATATCCCTACCATATCTGAAAGAGCCTTTCCGTAGCTTTTATTGTTCATCAGTATCCGCAATATTTCCATCCTTGACTTATCATCAATAACCTTCAATATGGCAGAGAGTTCCTCCAACAAAGCTTCACCCTTGTCCCTTGCCAGCCTGCAGTCAAATACCGCATATATCCTATTGCCGGAGTATATTCTCAGGCTTTTCTCCGGTGAAATAAAATATGAAGGAATTATATAGTATTCCCTGAAGCCGGAGAACAGTTTTCTTGGCCTTCCTGAGATTTTTTCCAGTATGGACTCCACGTTGTCTTTCCCGATTAAACTTTCTACGTACCGTATTCCTGCTTCCATTTTTCCCTTGTATCGTTCAAGCTTTGCCATAAAATCATTGGTATATACTCTCTTATATGTGTTTACGGTATCCTTTCTTATTTTCTCAGGAAACTCAAAAAAATCCATGAGTTCTCTTTCCTGAACTTCCCATTTTACTTTTTCCTTTATACTATACCGTTCCTTCTTATCTGTAAATGCTTTATATATCTTAAGTTTCTCAACTTCTTCGTTTAATAAAAAATAATAAAAGTCCAGCAAATCAAGCCGCTCAATATATCCTATGAATTCCGGTATTGATGTGAGTATACCGCTTTCCAGGATTAGGTTCAATATGTTCATTCCGTCTGCCGAAAATTGTTTAACTGTATTTAAGGCTTTCAAATCTTCCGGTTTGAATCCGGACAGAACCTCCTCCGTCCACTTTGACTCATACTGACCATGGGAAGCATCCATAAGCAGGTGGACAGCACATACAAGCTCTACAACCGGAGAATTAACAATCCTTATTAAAGGCTCATTATTCTCTCCGTATATTTCCATTGCCATTTGCAGCACTCCTCAACAAAGCAGTTTTTGAAGCATCCTATTCGATATGTATCTAATATATAATACTATCAATTATCTAGCAAACATGCAATCTCAAGTTTAAATCAGTCAGGGGAGTATCTCCCGTTCCTCTTCATTCAGCTCCCTGTATTCTCCTGGTTCAAGAGCCTCATCCAGCTTCAGTTCTCCCATGGAAATGCGCTTCAAATATACAACTTCCTTGCCCACTGCTTGAAACATTCTCTTGACTTGATGAAACTTACCTTCATATATAGTAACCTCCACAAGTGAAATGCTGCCTCTCTCCAAAACCTCAAGCTCCGATGACATAGTTTTGTATCCATCCTCCAGAATAATCCCTCTGCCGAAGGCCTCCACATCCCTCTCGCTTACTCTCCCTGCAATCTTTGCCATGTATGTCTTCGGAACATGCTTTTGGGGAGACAGCAGTCTGTGCGACAGCTGTCCGTCATTTGTAAGCAGAAGAAGGCCTTCGGTATCTTTATCAAGCCTTCCCACGGGAAAAGGGCTGAATGTCTTGAATTCATCCGACAGCAAATCAATAACCGTCCTGTTAAACCTGTCTTCTGTGGAGGATATTACCCCCTTCGGCTTATTCATCATTATATATATAAAGTCCCTATAGAATACCCTTTTGCCCCCTACCTTTATTTCCTGAGAATCAACCGCTGCCTTCTGCCCCGAATCCTTGACAATGATCCCGTCTATCTCGACCAGCCCGCTGGAAATCAGCTTTTTTACTTCTTTTCGTGTACCATATCCCATATTGGATAGTATCCTGTCAATTCTCTGAATCGTACTCATCACCGCTTCTCCTTAATCCAATTCTTCAGAGGCCAGATGCCGGATGCCAGAGTTCTGGGTATTCCTTCAAGGCTCTACCCTAACTCTCGCGACTAGCGACTCGTGTCTCGTGACTGAAGAAAATTGCTGCGCAATTTTCTTTGTTTGCGCTTTATTATAACACAATATATTGAAGTTTGAAAAATTAAAATAATTAGAATATAATATATTATAAAACAAATTCCACGTCAATCACCTCCAGGTAAATAAATAACTGCCATCCTACGTATTCTATTCTATATAAGGAGACCAACTATGAATAATGAAAGTATAATCGGGCTTTACAGCAATATATGCAATAATCTTCTCCGCTTGGATTTGCCCAATGGTTCAAAGAATACTGTAAAAACATATATAGAAGATGCCGGCTTTCTTAACAGCGTTAATAGACTGGCAGGCAGCAGCAACTACAGCTGTAGTTCAGTGCTGCTGCTGTGCCAAAGTCTTATGAACGAGCTTGCGGAGGATAATATTCCACAAGACTGGCTGGGATATGTATACCAGTATGCCCTGAGCAAGTCCTTCCCCCATGCCGTTGAAACAGAACTAAAAAAGGGCCTGGAACGCTCATGCATCATATATTTACAGATTCTTAGGGAGGTTTCCGAATTCCAAAAAAACGATATCGACAACACCTGGCAGAGCAAATATCCTTTAAGGTTCCTATCTCCTGAAGAAGAAAACCAGCTGGAAAATCCCATAGAGTATAAGAAATTTCTTAAAGCCTTCGACGAATTGTATGTATACGAGATGATGAAACTAAACCAGGAGGTCTTAGGCTTTAATACTCTTGATCATATCTGCGGAGTGCATTACCTGGCATTATATATAGGAAGGGAACTGAAAAAAGCAGGAATCCCAATTGACCTTGGCAGGGTTTCAGGGGCTGCGGCAGGCCATGACATCGGAAAATATGGATGCAAATCCACTGAATCCAAGAGAGTCCCTTATCTTCATTATTATTATACCGATTTATGGTTCAGGAGCCACGATATTACCTATATCGGCCATATAGCCACAAATCATTCCACCTGGGATCTGGAGCTTGAAAATCTTCCCATTGAATCTCTGGTTCTAATATATTCGGATTTCAGAGTAAAGCATAATGCAACGGGAAACACAAGAGAAATGCATATTTATCCCCTGCAGGATTCCTTCAGGATTATTCTTGATAAGCTGGACAACCTGGATAAATTAAAGGAAAGGAAATACAGACGCGTATATTCCAAGCTTGCGGACTTTGAAGATTATATGATCGACCTTGGCATAGATGTTGATATAAATAAAATATGCAATGGAATAAAAAAGGAACCGGGGATGAAAGACCGCCATTATTCCCTTATGAGCGGAAATCAGATAATCAAGAACATCAAGTACCTGGCAATCAACCACAACATAAATCTTATGTATCAGCTTAGAGATGAGGCTTCCCTTAACCGCATACTGGAATCTGCCAGAAGTGAAGCCAACTGGAAAAAGCTTCGGGAATATATAAGAATTTTTGAAGAGTACTCCACCTACCTCACACAGAAACAAAAGCTTATCACCATTAAATTTCTCTATGAACAACTGGTACATTCCGAGGATGATATCAGAAGGCAAAGTGCGGAGCTTATAGGGCTTTTAATCGCTACTTTTGACGAAAAATATCGCAAGGATGTACCGGAAAATGCCATACTTGATATTCCTGCAATGACCAGCTGCGAGCTGCTGGACAGATACATGCATATGCTGGTAAGCCCTGACCATAAGATTGTACCTCTCCATAAGAGTTACCTGGGATACAGCATCAGCATCATTTTGTCTTCGCTGTTTTCACACTGCAGCAAGAGCCAGACAGACTGCTTCAAAGCAATTGCCGCCAAGTACTATAAGGAAGGCGCCCGCAGGACAAACGAAGTAAAGCTGTATCTGCTTGAAGCTATAAAGCATATGCCTTTCTCCCAGGGCCATGAAACAGATTGGATAATTTTCGACTATATAAAAAGACGGCTGCGGGAAAAAAACAATGCCATAAGGCTTTCCGCACTGGACGTAGTATTTAATATTTTGTCCCGTTCTGAGAGCAATAACTGCTCATTGGAAGAGAATGCCGCACTGAACAGTTTAGTACTCTTTACCAAAACAATAATATCAGATACCCGCAGAAGGTCAGGCATTGTTTCCGAAAACTATCTGAAATATAAGATTGTATATCTGCTGGGTATGGAACCGGCAATTCTGAATAAATTTCGCGAATACTGCCGCAAGGATCTTCACAAGCTTCCCGAAATATCACTAAGCAACCTAAAAACTGCAACTGAGTGGGTAATAAAAAGAATCCAGCTGGATCTGCTTCTGGACAACTCTTTGAAAAACCCAAAATCCAGCGCACTTTATTCTGCTATGCATTTTTGCAACCTTATGAAGGTTAGTGCCTCCGAGAATGTACGCAACCGTGCCGGAGAAGCTTTGGTACAAATAGTTCCCCACTTGTCTCCGGAGCAGAGGAATGACATTGCCGTGGAAATGCTTCGTGCACTCGAAATTGAAGGATACCAGTTTGCAGAATACATTCCGAACTATCTGGGAAAAATCATTCTATCACTGGAACCTATAGAACTTGATGAGGTTCTGAACGATTTCAAAGAAAAAATTAAAATCTCCACCCCCCACCTGGATTCGCTTATGTTGAAAACCATAGCCATAGCCATTGCAAATTATCCATCATATATTGAAACATTCAATGAAAAAAAAGAAGTGTTTGAAAACAGGCTGATAAAGATGCTGAGCATCATCACCAACGGACTTGCTCATTATGACGTTGATATAAAGCAGTCTGCCTTCAGTGTTTTGGGAAAGGAGATATTCGGCTCAACAACCCTCATGCTGGAAGAAAAAAATCGGATCTTTACCCGTATTGCCAAGAAACTGCTTACACTGCTGGAGAACGACATCAATGAAGGCCTGCTCTTTCTTACAAATTCTGCAGGCCTAATCAATATTTACAGATTTATATCTGATTATACTTTCTTTTACAAAGACATTGAAATAGCTGTTCCCGAAAAGGTTGCATTTTTCCCGGGGGCTTTTGATCCCTTTTCCCTTGGCCATAAAGAGATTGCGAGGGCGATCCGTGATATGGGCTTTGAGGTCTATCTTTCCGTGGATGAGTTTTCCTGGTCGAAGAAGACCCTGCCGAACCTTATCAGGAAAAACATAATAAATATGTCTATAGCCGAAGAATTCAACATATACATATATCCGGAGAATTATCCCACAAATATAGCAAATCCGCTGGACCTTGAAGTGCTGAGGAATAATTTCCCCGATTCTGAGGTTTATATAGTTGTGGGAAGCGATGTATTGATAAATGCATCCGCATACAAAAAAGAAATAAGCAAAAATTCCGTACAAAACTTTTCACATATAATATTTGAAAGAAAGGGCTCATATAATCATTATGAAAAAGATGCAAGCACACTTTCGGAAGCGGTTGAAAAAATAGGCGGAAAAATAATCCGATTGTCTCTTCCTCCTCAATATGAGGATATAAGTTCTACCCAAATTAGAAGCAATGTTGATGAAAACAGAGATATATCAATGCTGGTAGACCCTCTGGCCCAGAGATTCATCTATGAAAACGGCTTTTATCAGAGTGAACCCCAGTATAAGTCCATTATACAGACAGAATCCATAGAAATTGAAGTAGTGGAAAGAGCGAGCAGAGGGCTTTTCAAGGAGCTGTCTTCAGCTATGTGTATCGATAGTGAAGCTCTTGCAGACAGGTTCGGAAATTTTCTTGAGAAGATGTCTTCCCGACTGCTTCTTATAAGGGACGCGGATCACAAGAAGCAGATTCTTGGATTTTCTGCTTTCCACAGGATGAGCTCAAGCCTTCTTTATCAGGAATTCGGAAACAGTTCGGTGACAGAGTATATCAGAGAAAACTCAACAGGAAAAATAGTAAGCATTGACGGTATATTCGCAATCAGCAACTCTGTTTTTGAAAGTATGAAACAGATTCTTCTGGCGGAAACACTTGCTTACTGCATATCCCGGGATTATGACTATGCAGTATTTCACAGTACATTGAACTCCATATCCCCTGATACGCTTGAAACCCTAAAACTTATGGGATTCAGAGACCTGCCCTGTCCAGGATGCGAGGACAAAGTACTTGCAGTAAATATAAGCACTCCCTGCACCCTGAATCTGGATATTGAGACCACAATCAAGGAACCATACGTAAGCAGCAGTTCTCTTAAGGATGTAGTCTCAAGAACCAGAAAGAGACTTCAAAGCACTCTTGCGGAAGTGTACTCGGGGAATCTGATACTGCCCTTTGACAGGTCAGTCATGTACAGTACCCTGGTCAAAAAAATATGCGAGGTGAATGAAGTTCCCTCAAAGCCTTTGAAACCAAAGCACCTGGGCCCTGCAATGTGTGTACCTTACGGCAATATGCTGAGCAGAAGCATAATTCCGAATACGGTAACAAAGGCACTTCATACAGAAAGGCTCTATGGTCCTGATGCGAAGAACTATAAAGTCGGAAGCTTTCCGTATTATCTTGACCTGGAAACCCAGATTAAGATGCTTAAATCCTTCGTCAGGCCTATTATTCTTGTTGATGACACCCTGCATCACGGCTTCAGACTTAAAACTCTTGACCCCTTACTGAAAAAAGAGAACCTTGAGGTAAGGAAGATAATTGTCGGCATACTTTCGGGAAAAGGTAAGGAACTTATGGAAATCCAGGGAAATGATACGGATTGTGCATACTTTATTCCACGGCTGAGGGAATGGTATAACGAAAACAACTTCTATCCTTTTATTGGCGGAGATGCTTTGTGGAGGGGCATATACCCGAAAAGGAACCTGCTTCCTTCAATAAACCTGATACTCCCCTATACATCACCCTCTTTTCTTAACGAAACAACGAAAAAATCAATATATATGCTTTCCCATACAGCGATAGAAAATTCGATAGATATACTGTCGATTCTTGAGGATGAATTTCAGGCCATCAATGAAAGAAGCCTGACCCTGTCATCCATGGGGCAGGTGTTTATAACACCCAGATGTCCGGATCACGGTAAGAACATGGACTATGATCTTAGTCTGAATCCATCCTTTTACCTGAAAAACGATCTGGAGCTGTTGGAAAGGCTGGAACGAATCATATGCTGAAACAATATCGGGGGTAATATTATGTTCTATTATAAATTATTCAACAAAACCCTGGTATCCCTGGAAAAACACCTGCAACTGGAGGAAATCTCAGAGTCAGAAGCATCCTCTGATACCGGGCGGATATTTGTACTGTCCAGCAGCCCTCCGGAAAAATCAAGAAGGAGCTTCTGCGCTTCCCATCCCGACCTTGTTTTAAACCGAAAAGAAGGCCTCGATATGCTGCTTCTCCCCGGCTCAGAAAACAACAGCCTGCCGGATTGGATAGTTCAAGCTGCTAATAATTGTAATATTACCAAGGTCAATATTGAATACCCGAATTGGCAGGATGTGCTGCTAAGTGAGGCTCCTGAAAAATGGCGGATAAATGTTGCCGGACTTGGGGATGTAGGAGGAACTCTTGTCTCAGGTCTGAGGCTTCTTGGGGGCGGCTCCATATCACATATCGGAATATTTGACATAGATTCAAACAAAGTCAGGAGATGGGAATATGAAGCCAACCAGATTATGGACCCCAGCGGCAGCCTTTCCCATCCCGATGTTATGGTCATATCGGAAAAACAGCTTTTTGACTGTGATATGTTCGTATTCTGCGTCACCGCAGGTGTACCTCCTTTATGTGAAAACCCCGGAGACGTAAGAATTGCACAATATGAAGGTAATTCAAGAATAATTAAGGGATATGCACAAGAAGCCCGAAAATGCGGTTATAAAGGCATATTTGCAATAGTATCAGACCCCGTGGATATGTTATGCAAGGCGGCCTTCGACTTCAGCAATACCGATAGCTGCGGCAACCTTGACTTCAATGGTCTGGCATCTGAGCAAATAAGAGGCTACGGGCTTGGGGTAATGCATACAAGAGCAGCTTACTATGCAAGTCTGGATATGGAAACCGCCCACTATATAAGGGAAGGCAGGGTTTTCGGCCCTCACGGCGAAGGCCTTATAATAGCAGACAGTATTGAAAACTACAATGACCGGCTTTCCCGTTTTCTTACCGAAAAAACAAAAACAGCGAATCTGGATATCCGGAAGCTTGGTTTCAAGCCTTATATCGCTCCTGCTCTCTCATCAGGCTGCTTGTCAATACTTGCAACCATAAGAGGACAGTGGCATTACAGCGCAACTTTCCTGGGGGGAGTATACTTTGGCGCAAGGAACAGGCTTCTTGCCTCAGGGATTGAGCTTGAGAGACTTCCCATACCGGAGGAGCTTTTTGAAAGATTAAAAAGCGCATATGAAAGTCTGAGGAAAATCCCATGAATGATTATTATGTAATACTTCCCGGAAAATTTTCCCCACAGCTTAATAAAATGCTGGAAGCCGTATTGATAGGGAAAAGTGCTTTATACATAACGGATAAACGCAGTCTGCCTGATCTGAGGGGGTCAAAAATAATAGTATGTGCGGAAATAAGCCCTGCAGGATTATGCATACCCTTGTATGAAATACTGGAAGAACTCCAAATCAGAGGCTGCGACTCTCTGAAGGACTCCTCGGCAGTATTGCTGCTGCACAGCTCAAATGAATTATATACGAAGAGCACTGCTTCCTTTATAGTTTTTCTTATGAATCAATTAGGCTGCCGTTTTCCCGGACATCCTGTCGTAGAAGCCACAGGCAGCCTGTCAAACTTTTCTACATGGAGAAGTATAAAAAAATCTTCTCTTGAAGATATTTGTCTGGAGTTATGCACGGTTCTGGGAGAGAGATTCGCCGTATATAATCCGGTGCCTGTTAAGATGCCTAAAATACTTGCACTTCATTCCAGCGAAAAAAAGACCTCAAACACACTTGCGCTGTGGAATATGGTAAAAAGCAGCCTGGAGGGGTGCAGTACCCGTGAACTGCATGTGGAAAACGGCACAATACTTGATTGTAAAGGATGCTCCTACAAGACCTGCAAGCATTTTAGCATGAACAACAGCTGCTTCTATGGAGGAATAATGGTGAAAGAAATTCTGCCCGCCATAGAAGAGACGGATGCAGTAATATGGCTGTGCCCCAATTACAATGATGCAGTATCCGCAAACCTTTCCGCCGTAATCAACCGCATGACGGCGCTGTATCGAAAAACACCTTTCTATAATAAAACGCTTTTTTCAATAATAGTATCAGGTAATTCAGGAGGTGACTCGGTGGCAAAACAGCTGCTGGGAGCACTTTGCATAAACAAAGGCTTCAATCTGCCTCCATACTATTCACTTACGGCTACTGCCAACGATCCGGGAGCTGTGGGCAGGATTCCAGGAATTGAAGCATCGGCAAAGATATATGCAAAAAATATGCTAAGGGAAACCAAAAAACCTAAATGAAAATTTCTTAACTTCACAATGATATCTATAAAATGCTAAAATTCATGTATTGTTAAAAATTTAGCAGGACTTTTGATTTTTATGCAGAATTATTATATTATATATTTGGATGGGTTATTATGCCACAAAATCCATATAAATTAAACGTTCTCTGTTGATACCTCAATATGTTAAACAATATTGTTTGATAATCAGCAGTTATGTTCAACATAATTTGCTAATTATATTATAATACTATAGGAGGTTTTTAAAAAATGGCACATAAGGACAACATGAACCCTTACTTGAATGCGCAGAAACAAATTAAAACAGCTTGTGATAAGTTAGGGCTGGATCCAAAGGTGTACGAGATTCTGAAACAACCGATGAAGGTACTTGAAGTGGCTATCCCTGTTAGAATGGATGATGGTTCCATCAAAGTATTTACAGGATACAGGGCACAGCATAACGACGCTGTAGGTCCTACAAAGGGCGGAATCAGATTTCATCAGGATGTAACAAGAGATGAAGTATGTGCTTTATCAATCTGGATGACCTTTAAATGCTGCGTTACAGGCATTCCGTACGGCGGAGGAAAAGGCGGAGTCATAGTTGATCCTTCAACATTATCTCAAGGTGAGCTTGAAAGATTAAGCAGAGGATATATACAGGCAATATACAAACTATTAGGCGCCCAGGTTGACGTTCCTGCACCGGATCTTGGCACCAACGGACAAGTAATGGCGTGGATGGTAGATGAATATAACAAGCTGGTTGGTCGCAGTGAATTGGGAGTTATCACAGGTAAACCCGTTGAATTCGGCGGTTCGTTAGGCCGAACTGCTGCTACAGGCTTTGGCGTAGCAGTTATAGCAAGAGAAGCTGCCAAAAAATTAGATATTGACTTCAATGGGGCATCAATTGCTGTTCAGGGCTTAGGTAACGTTGGAAGCCACACTGCTTTGAACATGCAGAAGCTTGGCGGAAAAGTCGTAGCTGTTTGCGAATGGAACGGATCCATATATAACGAAAATGGCCTCGACATCAATGAATTGGTAGCTTACATGAAACAGAACAAAAAGGTTGTAGGCTTCCCGGGATCAAAAGAAATTACTAAAGAAGAATTCTTTGCACTACCGGTTGATATTCTAGTTCCTGCCGCTCTTGAAAATCAGATTACGGCAGAAGTTGCAGAAACAATCAGGGCAAAGTTTGTATGCGAAGCGGCAAACGGTCCTACAACTCCCGATGGAGATGAAGTAATCAACAGGAGAGGCCTTCTTCTGACACCGGACATATTGACAAACGCAGGGGGAGTTACAGTATCATACTTTGAATGGGTACAGAACCTGTATGGCTATTACTGGACAGAAAAAGAAGTTGAAGAAAAAGAAGAAAGGGCTATGGTTGAAGCCTTCAATTCAATATATGCAATAAAAGAAGAATACAATGTTTCAATGAGGGAAGCAGCTTACATGTTCTCAATTAAGAAAGTTGCAGCTGCTATGAAGGTTAGAGGCTGGCTGTAAGTCAATCAGATCAGAGACCTGTGTAAATTCGCAGGTCTCTTTTAACAGGCCATTGTCAACCATTATATTTTCATGGTTGACAATGGCCTGTATTAGTATATAATTAAACCAGTGAACACATTTCACGGCATACGTAACAGTCTCTTGGAGGATGATTATGCAAAAAAAATTGTCGATAAAGGACTTAAGTTATATATCGTTATTTGCCGCACTTGTTTCTGTTTCCGGATATATTATTATACCCCTTCCTTTCTCAGCCGCCCCTGTAACTGCCCAAACCCTGGCAGTAATGCTTACGGGGAGTCTGCTGCCTGTCGGCAAATCTGTTTTAAGCCTTCTGATTTTTATTCTCATGGGTGCCGCAGGCCTTCCCGTATTCTCAGGAGGTACCGCGGGTTTAGGTGTAATTATGGGAAAGACGGGAGGCTACCTGATAGGGTTTATTGCGGGAGCTGCCCTGATATCATTGCTAAAGGGAAAGAATGCAGGTTTTGCACGGCTTGCGGCGGTAAATACTTTGGGTGGGATTGTTGTTGTGTACACCTTTGGAGTATTCTGGCTGAACTATGTTACCGGTATAGGAATTTCTCAGGCATTCATATTCGGTGCACTGACCTTCATTCCCGGAGATATTTTGAAAGTAATAATTGCATCTGTACTTTCCTTAAAGCTATCCAAACACATGAAATGAAGGGACACGAGGAAATCTCTTCTGCCCTATGTCCCTGATTGAAATACTAAAACCTGAAAATATGCTCCTAAAGCTTCTCTTCAAAGTACTTTAGCAGTCTGATGTAATGATTTGCTTCTCTCAGTACATGATCTGCCAGCAGCGGAGGTATTAGGGACTTTATCCTGCAGTCCAGTATTCCCTCAGTACCTTGTTCCTTGAAGTCCCTAAGTCCTATGACAGCCTTAAGACTTTCTTCCGTAACCTCCTCCAGAAGCTCCGGGCAGCGGGCAGCTTTTTCGGTCTTTTCCAACAGCCGGTCAAACTCCATTACAAAAGCATCGGCAGTACGGAACAGCTTCTCCTCTTCCGGATCCAGATATCCTCTTATGAACTTGCTGTGTTCTCCCATAATGTGATTCCAGTTAATTTCCTGTTGAATTATTTCCTTATTGCTGTCAAGGGCATCTCTCTTCTCCAGCTTGTCAAGCAGCATTACATAGTATTCAGCCTCTTCTATAACATGCTCCAGCATTGTAGGATAGGTGTAACTGAATGCCCTGCACTCAGATATATTTTTCAGGAGCTTTCTTTTAAAGGCAATGGCAGCTTTGGTTATTGCAATAGCCTTTCTGTTAAGCACCGAGATATTCCTATGCAGCCCTTCAACGCTCCTGCTCTTCTTCAACCCTCGCAGTTCAAGCTCTCTTCTGGTAAGATCAGTATTTATCGGAATGCCCGTAAGAAACTGGGTCGCTCTTTCCGCATCCAGGGTAAAATCAGTAACCAACTCATCTGAAGCAAGTACCTCCTGCCTTACAGCCCTATCTGCCAGCTCAATGGCCTCAGACAGCAGCTGCTCAGTACTTTTCTTAATAGAGATCAATTGGGTTACAATCCTGCGGTCTCTTGGGGGCAGGGAGGCCGCTGCAAAAATCAAATGTTCCTTTACTATTCTTAAGAAAAAAAGATTCGTTTCCAGTGAATGTATAACATATTCCTTATCAGATAACACATTATCCCTCCTTTTATCGCCAAAGTCCTGCAGTACGATATCATTACCATAGTATTCCGGAGAGGATATATGTGTTACAAGATTTAAAAAAGAAGCTTATCCCATTATAACGGGATATGCTTCTTCGTCTTGTTTAAATATCCGCAAGTATAACTTTATTCTGTCTCAGGCTTTCTTTTACATCAATTATTCTCTGATTATCCGAACCTCTGAAAACAACACTCAGGTCTTTGAGTTCTTCTATGTAAGGCCCGTCAATAAGAGTATCAATAAGTCCGAGAAGTTTGATCCAGCTCTTGTCCTTTCTTTCAATAAGCTCTTCATAGGTAAAACCCGAATAGCATATTATATTCATATTGAGCTCCCCAAGCTTTTCAGCAATACCAATAAAAGCCTCTGCCTGAAGGAAGGGTTCCCCTCCTGAGAAGGTCACTCCGTCTATATACCTGCTTTGTTTAATATCTTCAATAATGCTTTCTGTGTCTACCACATAGCCTCCATCCATTGCATGGGTGTCGGGGTTATGGCAGCCTTTACAGCAATGTTCACAGCCCTGGGCAAATATCACATATCTAAATCCGGGTCCGTCTACAACGCTTTCCTTTACAATACCTGCAACTCTCAACTCCATAATGACGCCTCCAATATGTTTCCTCTAAGCACTTTGCACCAGTTCAAATTGCTATGGATTTACCTTTCAGTGAAGCTGTGCTTCACTCTATCTGCCAATTCTGCCTGTTTGGCATCATTGAACCTGTCTATAGTCGACAAGTAGCCTGTAATCCTCCTGATTCTTCTTATATCTTCACTTTCGCAGCTCATACAGCTGCTGTCTATTATCCCGGATAAACCGCAGCTTCTGCACTCATCAATGGGGAAGTTGATTCCCGCATAACCAATATCACATTTTGCCATATGCTTCAAAATCTTTTCAATAGCCTGAATATTATCCTTCGGTGAAGAAGGCAGCTCTACATATGAAATATGCCCTGCAGCACACAGCTTATGGAAGGATGCTTCCTTTTCTATCTTTTCAAAAGCGCTGATTTCATAATTGACCGGAATATGGAACGAATTGGTATAATATGCTTTGTCTGTGACACCCTTAACTATCCCAAACTCCTTCCTATCCTTTTCAATAAATCTTCCGCTGGTTCCTTCCGCAGGAGTTGCATAAGCCACAAAATTCAGATTATACTGCTCCGAATAGTTGTCTGCTGCTTTTTTAATACCTTCGATTATTTGATAGCCCAGCTTCCATGATTCTTCGTCCTCTCCATGATGACAGCCCGTTAGTACCGTAAGTGCTTCAGCAAGTCCTATGAAGCCTATTGCAAGAGTACCGTTCTTTATGGCTTCTCTAATTTCATCCTGTTCCTTCAGGTTTTCGGAACCCATATAAAGTTTCTGTCCCATTAGGAAAGGCAGATCCTTTACTTTGAGGGCAGCAATGACATTGAATCTGTGCATTAGCTGCCTGCTGCACAAATCCAGGATATTATTCAATTCAATAAAAAAGGCGTCAATGTCTCTCGTTCGCAAAGCCAGTTTCGGCAGGTTTATTGTAACAGGTGCAATATTACCTCTTCTGGCAGATTTTTCAGCTCCGTGCCTGTTTGCAATAACCCTTGAACGACAGCCCATGTAACTGACCTCATCCCCGAAACGCCTGTTGAAGCTGGCATCCATAAAGCTGAAGGTAGGATTCATCCTTCTGGATGCAACCTTCATGGCAAATTGAAACAGGTCATAGTTAGGATCAACCGGATCCATATTTATTCCTTCCTTCAATCTGAACACCAGATTGGGGAATATAGGGCTTTCGCCTTTACCCAGACCTTTTTCAAAGGCAGTCAAAATTGCTTTAGATACTTTTCTTCCTTCAGGAGTGGTATCCGTGCCAAGATTTATGCTGCTGAAGGGTACCTGGGCTCCTGCCCTGCTGTGCATTGTATTCAGATTATAAATCAAGCCCTCCATAGCTTGAAATATTTCATCATCAGTAGTTTCTGAGCATTGGTTTCTGATTATTTCCCCCATGCTCTTGTCAAAATGGGGAAAACTCTGTCCTCCGAACATATCATTCTGATTGCTCTGAAGTATTATGGCAGCCTGCGCAGCTGCAGAGCCTATCCTTTTAGGAGGCCTTATGAATCCGTATCCGGTATTGAAACCTTCTGTCAAGAGCTTTGTAAGATCTATTTGAAGGCAGTTCAGTGTCTTACCGTAGTAATCCAAGTCATGTATGTGAATATCGCATGAAATATGTGCTTTGCTCATCTCTTCCGGTATGATATTATTAAGATAATAATGCTTGCTGGCTGCCGAGGCAATCTGCAGCATCTTGGCGGATGGCGAGTTTCCGACGTTGGCGTTGTCCCTGCTGGTTTCGATCAATATGTCCTTTACAACATCCATCAGCTCACTTTTTGCCTCTCGTATCCTTGTTCTCTTTGACCTGTACAGTATGTAAGCTTTAGCAGTTTTAGCGTGTCCTGTCTCAATCAGAACCTTTTCCACAGCGTCCTGGACTGTTTCCACATCGGGAATCTCATCCTTTATGTGCTTATAAAGATAGGATATCACTCTTTCCGTAAGATTCTCCGCAGTCTCGTAGTCTTCTCCTCCTACTTGCCGAGCTGCCTTGAATATTGCACCTGTAATCTTCTCTCTGGTAAAGTCTACTACCCTACCGTCTCTTTTGCGTATCTTTGTGAACATTCAGCTACCCCTACCTCTCGTCTATTAATTTATTCAGTTCCTGCAAAAAAATATTTATGTCCTTGAACTGTCTATATACTGATGCAAATCGAACATAAGCAACTTCATCAATCTGCTTAAGCCTGTTCATAACCATCTCTCCGATTTTCTTGCTGTCTATCTCTTTATCCATTGAATTGTAAAGTTCCTTTTCAATCTCGTCTGCCATCTCTTCAATTTTTGAAATTGGAATGGGTCTCTTCTCGCAGGCTCTCATAATTCCGTTCAGCATCTTACTTCTCTGGTAAACTTCCCTGCTTCCATCCTTCTTGACAATAATTAAAGGCATTTCTTCGATTTTTTCATAGGTTGTAAATCTCTTGGAGCATTTTTCGCACTCACGTCTTCTTCTTATTGCCGCTTCTTCAACGTTAGGCCTTGAATCCACTACTTTGCTTTCGCTATGGCCGCAGTAAGGACACTTCATTTGGCTTCCTCCTTTCTAATGCCTCGCAACGCATATCTCTTCCCGAGCATGGAAGGCACTGAATCAATGTAGTGATTATTATTGTCTTAATAATCACTAGTATATGGAAGATTTTGTCGCAATAACAGAGTTCATAATACTATTTTCATGAGTCTCTATTCCTATTTTTGCATCAATATAATGTGCGTTTTACTCCAATATATTGTACCTTGTATCATTATATAACACATTATATTGTAAAATCACTCCTCCCATTTTCCCAAATTCTATAAGTAGTATATGTTATCTCCATAATCCTTTTTATATCTCTTCTTGTCATAAAAATGAAAAAAAGCGACTCACATCGCTTTTTTTCTCTAGGGAACCTTATCCATCTATAAGAATTACATCCGCACCGATCTTTTTTATATTCTCCCAACTGACAACTATGTCGCTCTCCCTGCTGAACAACCCAAGAATTCTTCCTGTACCGGGAATTATCAGCGCATCTATCTTTCCCTTCTCCATGTCAATTTCCACATCATATACAATTCCGAGCCTTCTTCCGTCGTTAATATTTATTACATCCCTCTGTTTAAGCTCCGATATCTTTACCACTCACACCCCTCCCATACATGTTTACTTATATTTATATGGGAAGGAACAAAAATAGAACAAAAAGTGTACCACCAAATGTCATTTCAGAATTCCAATACATCTATTGTTTTTAATACTTAAATCTTCTGATACTCTCCTGCATTTCTTCAGCCAGCCTTGCCAAAGATTCACTGGCATTTGCTATTTCCTCAATAAAAGATGTCTGTTCTTCTATAGACGCTGAAGCCTCTTGTGTACCTGCTGCGTTTTCTTCCGATATTGCTGAAAGGTTTTCCATGATGCCAATAATCTGTTTTTCCTTATTTTTCATTTCTTTTACTGATTCATTAATACTTGCTATTACTGTCTTCATTTTTTCAATTACTGCAGCAATCCCTTCAAACTTCTCATTGCTCTCGTCTACGCTTTTTGATTGAGAGGCAAACAATTTTTCGACTTCTTCAAACCTCTCTACCGCATACTGTGTCTTATCATTTAACTCTTTAATAATTTCAGATATTTCATTTGTAAATGCATTTGATTGTTCTGAAAGCCTTCGTATCTCTTCAGCAACTACGGCAAAATCTCTGCCTGTTTCTCCTGCCCGGGCTGCTTCGATTGCAGCGTTAAGAGCCAGTAAATTAGTTTGCTCTGCAATACTTTTAATCATTTGACTTGCATTTTCTATTTTCTTTGCGCTCTCATTGGTATTAATAATAATCGTATATATATCTTTTGATGCTCTATTATTGATATTGGTCTTTTCCACCAGATCCTTCAAGCTCTCTAAACCTTCATCCTTTAACATGCTTACTTCATTTGCGGTAACATTGAGATTATTTACATATTTCTGATCCTTTTCTATTAATTGGCCTAACTCATTAATATGTACTGAACCTTTTTCTGTGACTTCATCAATTGAAACCACTGTTGACACTGCCCAGGGAGTTTTTGAATTCCCTATTTCAACCGGAGTTAATATTGAATATACTCTCTTACCTATTGTCTTATCCTGTTGAAATGTTGTGATTACCGTTCCGTCTTTTAATGCCTTCTGTATTTCTTCTTTTTGATCAATTTCTGTTTCAAGCATATTTGTTCCTACCAGTTCCTTAACCGGATGTGTCACATATATCCCCGAGTTTGATATAATTGTACCATATCCTGTTTCCATTAATTTTATTTCATCACTAATGGACTGTAAGGACTCCAGAGATATGTCAACACCTACTGCGTCCAAAACCTTGCCATCAACAACAATAGGTGCTACGATAGATGTCATTAATACTGTTTTTCCTTCAACATTATATTCAAATGGCTCCAGAATTGTTTCCATCCCGGAATTTCTTGCCAGGAGATAATAATCCCCATCACCGGGAACATCATATGATACACAAGGTTCGCTATGCACACTCCCGCCGGACCAATACCAATATGGTATAAATCTGCCTGTTCCGTCATGCCCTTCAGTATCTATATACATACTGTCATTTTCATCCAATGCATTTGGCTCCCATATAGTCCATATTCCAAGGAAATCAGGGTTTTCTGATAAAATGTTTTTTAACATTGCGTTCATATCGGCTCTGCTGGCATCCCCAGCTTTTTTTAGCCCTCCAAAACTGCTGCCAGCGTTTGTGAGATATCCATAGCAAATTCCAGTTTTTGCTGCACCTTTTCTGATGAATATTTCGCTTGCAATTCGACTGAGCCATAGGCTTGATTCAATGTATTATTGCGTACCGTACTTCCTACTATACCAATAATAACTCCCAGTACTACAAATATGCTGATTGACATGCTAAGAATTAATCTGCTTCTAATAGATTTCATAAATAACCCTCACTTTTGTTTTAATTATTATATTGTGCATCGACCAGCGCCCTGTATTTGGATAAATAATTCCGGTTATGGTCTTATGCAGGTATACTGGTGCATTTTGTACGATTATTTGTATAACTGTTAATTGGGTTTGTTAGTTTATTGTGAAAAAATTTGTATTATTTTGTCGATTTTTGCTGCCGTTATAATGATGCTAAATTTAGCCAACTCCGTCAATTATATGTATGAAAGTGGATACATAACTCCAGATTATAGCTTTATAAAAAAATAATTCTCCGCTAATATTTGGGAGAATTATTTTTTACACTATAATCCTTATCATATATACTTTCTCATATGTCCAAGGGCTGTTTTTTCCAGACGCGAGACCTGGGCTTGCGAAATCCCTATTTCTTCTGCCACTTCCATTTGTGTTCTTCCCTCAAAAAACCTCAGATTAAGTATCAGCTTTTCCCTATCGTTGAGCTTTTTCATAGCTTCCTTGAGGGCAATATTCTCAAGCCAATTATCATCCGTGTTCCTGTCATCCGATACCTGGTCCATTACATATATTGCATCACCACTGTCGTGATAAATTGGTTCAAAAAGAGATACCGGATCTTGAATTGCATCCAGTGCGAATACCACTTCCTCCACCGTAAGCTTAAGCTCATTTGCAATTTCCGATACGGTAGGTTCCTTTGAATTTCTGCTTATAAGCATATCCCTTACCTGAAGCGCCTTATAGGCAATATCCCTTAAGGATCTGCTGACCCTGATCGAATTATTATCTCTTAAATATCTCCTTATTTCTCCGATAATCATAGGTACCGCATAGGTTGAAAACTTAACGTTCTGACCCAGGTCAAAATTATCTATTGCTTTTATGAGGCCTATGCAGCCTACCTGAAAAAGATCATCAACATATTCCCCTCTGTTGTTAAACCTCTGAATAACACTCAATACGAGTCTTAAATTTCCTTTTATGAACTCTTCTCTTGAGGATTGATCTCCCTGCTGCATTTTCTTCAACAATTCAACCATTTTATCATTAGAGAGAACGGGCAGTTTTGAAGTATTTACACCGCAGATTTCAACTTTGTTAAGCATAGCACAAGCACACCCTTTTCTTAATGTTGACATATTAATTATTACCATAGGCCAACTTTATTATTCATGGCGTAGCTTGTACCAATTTCATACCATTCTGCTTATTTCTTTTTTCAGTCGTTTAATTATCCGCTTTTCCAGCCTCGATATGTATGATTGCGATATTCCAAGCATATCCGCAACTTCCTTCTGGGTTTTTTCCACTCCGTCATTAAGCCCGAACCTTAACTCCATTATTCTTTTCTCCCTTTCGGACAGCTTTCTTAATGCAATTTCAAGAAGCTGCTTGTCGATTTCATCTTCAAGATATCTGTAGATTATATCATTATCGGTACCCAGAATATCCGAAAGCAGCAGTTCATTTCCATCCCAGTCGATATTAAGAGGCTCATCAAAGGATATTTCGGTTTTTGTTCTATTATTTCTTCTGAGATACATAAGTATCTCATTTTCTATACAGCGGGAGGCATAAGTCGCAAGCTTGATTCTCTTGTCGGGATCAAAGGTGTTTACAGCTTTAATCAATCCTATTGTTCCGATAGATACCAGATCCTCAACTCCGACTCCGGTATTTTCAAATTTTCTGGCAATATATACCACAAGCCTCAAGTTCCTTTCAATAAGAATGGCCTTGACCACTTCTTCATTACTCTTGAGACGTGACAAAAGGAAGCTTTCTTCATCGTTTTCCAAAGGAGGCGGCAGAGCTTCACTTCCTCCAATATAGTGAACCCAAGTATCTTCATACACTTTAAAATATTGTAGAATTTTGATTATCAGCATGCGCTTTATCAAACTCAATCTTTTAGCTGACTTTTTCATATTTTAACATCCATTTTGTATTGATCTGCAAACTCTTGGGTAAATCTCAGCTCTCCTTCAGCATTTCCGGATGTATCAGAGCACCATATTCCCCATCCTTGGAAAGATTCTTTCTGTATATGGCAACTATGATATTGCATGACCGTATTCTTCTATCGCTGTCAAAAATAATAATTTCGTCCGGCTTGAATCCTACGAGCATGCCATTTTCTCTGCCCAGAGACCTGAAGGGTATTATTCTGAATCTTGAAGCCCATTTTGAAATGGCCATTATTTGAGCTATTGCGTTTAAATCATTTTCCTTCTCTTGTTCAAATACCTTCTGTACGTCATCAGGTATCAGCTCTCTTACAGTATCATATTCCGTTATCATAACCGGAGTATTCGTCAAGGGGTCCTTAAGAGAATTTCCCGTATCAACCAGAGCATCCAGGAACAATTGCTTCTCATCAAACCGCATCTGTACCTTTAGGATTATCTTCTCCCTTTTTATCCTGTGCTGTATGTAGTCCCAGCTGTACCTGATTATAAAATACGCAGCAGCAACTGCCGCTACCAGTATTTTTACAGGAAAATCCCTGATAAAGGAAATCCCGTTGCTGGTCAGGCTTAAGCCGTTTATGAAATAGAATAAGCCAAAAGCAGCTCCGCCGAAAATAAAAGAAATAATATAAAACATGCCTGTCAGCTTGAGCAGCAAGTGAAAATATGCCGGGGTATATGCAACTATTACAATGAGCAGCGAAAAAAGTATTTTCGTGTAAAAGCTGAATAAATAACTGTGTTTGGGAGAATAAGACAGTAATGCGTAGACCGCCCCCACAAAAGAAGCAATTAAAAGCTTCACTCTTGAATACCTGTATCTGGCAAGCCGGGCCGTACTCCACAAAATAAAATAGTTCATTATTAAATTTTCCAGCAATATGATATCCGCATAAACATAAGTTTCCAACTTCATTCCCTTATCTTTCATATGTTATATCACTTATGATAATTATATAAAAAATACCATAAAATACCTGTCGCTTTTAGTAGTCGAAATTAATTATATTATCATATTTGTCGACAAAACCCACAGTGAATTTGGTAAGCCATGCTGCCCACTCCAGTGACTTAAGTTCTATAAATAATATATATATTCTTGACACAACAAAAAAAGAACCAAAATCAATTGGTTCTTTTATAATCGCTGCTGTTTACCGGAACCCGTTTACCTGTATCTGTTTCTTAAAAAAGTCGGTATGTCAATGTCTTCATTGTCATAGTTGGATGTTTTCTGACCTTCTACCTTTTCCTCCGGGAGGCCTGTAACTTCAATCTTTCTTTCGAACGCCCTTTCGGTGCTTTCTCCAAAACCTGTTGCAATAACGGTAATCCTTATTTCATCCTTCATGTTTTCATCAATTACAGCACCAAAAATAATATTTGCATCCGGATCTGCCGACTGGAACACAAGGTCTGCGGCCTCATTGACTTCAAATATTCCAAGGTCGGTTCCGCCGGTAATATTTAGAAGCACACTCTTTGCCCCTTCAATACATGTCTCCAAAAGAGGACTGTGTATAGCCTGTTTCACTGCTTCTGAGCCTCTGTTCTCACCGTTTGCCTTTCCTATTCCCATATGAGCATAGCCTTTGCTGAGCATAATGGTTTTTACATCTGCGAAGTCAAGATTTACAAGTCCGGGAACGGCAATAAGGTCGGATATACCCTGCACACCCTGTCTCAAAACATCATCCGCTACTCTGAAAGCCTCCATTATTGATGCTTTTTTATCCACAATCTGAAGCAGTCTGTCGTTAGGAATTGTAACAAGAGTATCAACCTTTTCTTTCATTTCAACAAGGCCCTTCTCAGCTTGCATTTTTCTAATCTTGCCTTCAAATCCGAAAGGTTTTGTCACTACTCCTACTGTTAGTATTCCCAATTCTCTGGCAATCTGGGCAACCAAAGGCGCAGCCCCTGTACCGGTGCCGCCTCCCATACCTGCCGTAACGAATACCATATCTGCTCCTTCAAGAACCTTCCTTATGTCATCATAGCTTTCCTCAGCCGCTCTCTTTCCGATATCCGGATTCCCACCCGAACCCAGACCTTTTGTAAGTTTCTCTCCAATTTGTATTTTATTTGGAGCCAGCGACATATGTAAAGCCTGGCTATCCGTATTTACGGCATAGAACTCTACTCCCTTAAGGCCTGCATTAATCATTCTATTTACTGCATTATTCCCGGCTCCGCCAACTCCAACCACCTTTATCTGAGCAACAGAATTAATATCCACATCAAATTCAAGCACAATATACCCTCCCTATCTACAACTATTATATATGCAGAAAACACTTTACAAATTGATTCATCTTAATAAGTTCAACACATCTCCGAATTTTCCTTTATTTTTTTACACTTTATCGTTATTTTTTTTGATTTCCATAAATATATATCTTCTTATTATTGCAAAATTTTGGAATAGTCTGACTCCAAAGGCAAAAATTGCCGCATAGTATATAGGTACTCCAAGCTGGTCTCCTATATATGTTAGAATCGCAGCCAATACTGCGTTGCCGAAAAAACCGGAAATAAATATCTCAATATTAAAGGTCTTTTCAATACTGGACCTGATGCCTCCAAATACGGAATCAAAAGCCGCAAGAATTGCAACCGACATGTAGCTTGAATATTGGATAGGTATGGTAATGGGTGATATTATTCCAATAGCAATTCCCAGTAATAGTCCTATTATTGGTATAATCATTTTGATTCACCGCCTTCAGCTTTTCTTTGATACTTTATCTTATCCCGTCCATTATAGCCATTTATGATAAGCTTCTCCACTTTTTGAATCTCCACCTGTATACCGGTGTACTCCATGTAAAGCTCTATGTAGCTATCCGGTGCCAGGGCTGAGGCTTCAAGGGCCTTTGGATCCCCTATGGCCTTTATGATAAAGGGAGCTGCATGTCTCTTGCCGTCAATAATGATGGTAGGACCTCCGCATCTTATGCTGGTAGTAGCGGTAACCCTCTCACCATTTATTGATATAGCTTCCGCACCCGCAACTCTAAGCTCATTGACGATTTCAAGAATGTCGATATCATGTATCAGGTACCAAGCGATGTCTTCCCCTTCAGCAAGCTCCTGCTGACTATCATTCAAGGTCATTATGATTCCGGGTCCCTGAACAGCATAATAATTCGCGTAATTCCTTGCCTTCTCCAACTCATTCTGCATAGTTCCATACACGCTTCCCGTGTTTTCCACGCTTACCTTATATTCAACCAATCTCATGGCCTGTTCACTGATAGACCCCATAAGCTGCTTGTTTTCCATTTCTACATTGCTAATCTCGTTCTGCAAATCCAGAAGCTTTGGTATTGTAATAATACCCTGATAAGCAATATTCGATTTTAATTGTATTGTGGCAATAAACCCAATAATCGCAGCCAGTATGAACAAATAATAAATATATATCTTCCTATTCATATCATTGGGCTTCTCCCTCTTTAACAACTTTTGCATACTTTCTCTCAATTACTCCGTTATATTTTGGAACTTTAATCAGCTGTTCCTGTGTAATCGTCACAGCTACTCCGCTGTTTTCAAGTCTTTCCACTATCCCTTCCCTCATCCTTAATGCAGCTTCCAGAGTCTTCGGATCCCCTATGGCTTTAAACACAAAGGGAGGGGCAAAGGAAACAGTATTGATGTTAATGTGTATTCCGCCAATCTGACGTATTTCAGTAGTGGATATGATTCTTTGATCATTAATGGAAACAGCCTCAGCACCGGCAGCGTTAAGTTCATTTAGAAGTTCCAGCAGCATTGAATATGAAATCAGAGGATAGTTCACCTTTTCACTGAATTTAAGGTCATCTACAACAACAGTAATGCCCGGGCCCTCAACATCTTCTATACCCGCAATTATTCTGGCCTGGTCCAGTTCTTCCTTCAGTATCTTCGCATATACACTGCCTTGAGATGCCGTATCTTCGTACTCTTTGATTTTTGATTCATAATCATCTTTAACATTCTGCAGCTTCACATTTTCTTCTCTTACTTTCTTAAGCTGTGCTGCAAGTTCTCTTGCCCTATACTCCGACACAGGGCCGACACTTTGTTTTACAGTCCTGAACTGAATCGAAATCATGATACCCAGCACCAGGCAACCTATTGCCACAGCAATCTGATATTTAACATTTTTCATTCTCCGGTCCTCCTATTATCCCCACTATTCATTGCTCCGGTTTAAAAACAGGATTGCCATTATGACTCATCTCTATAGTTCCTTTAAGATTCTGTTTTATTATGTCTTCGATTATTGACTTAGCAAAACTGATTTTGTATTCCATGTTATCATCCGAACCCAGATTTGCTTTTATTCCCTCCTTGATTATAAGTCTTATATTTGTCAAGTCTGAAATATCAATCTCTGAAACCATATCAAGCATCCCTGCGTTCTTAATCACCTTAATAATCTGAGTGGTCGTAGAAAACTGCTCTTCATTTTCAACGCTCAGAAACTCCCCAACCTTGAAAGTCTCAAATTTCAATCCCCTTACTACCGGCAAATCGGTTCTCTTTATTGCGGGATTGATTTCCAATATCATGCCTTCATCGTCAATGTTAAGATAAGATCCTACATATGGTACATACGCCATTATATCTCTTTCTATTATATCAATAACTACTCTATCGGGAAGCACCCTATTTATCTTAATCATTTTGACGTAAGGATTCTGAAAAATACTCTTCATTGAGTTTCTCTTATTTATTCTGAATATATTCTCACCGTAGTATATTGATGAAAGCTTAATTATTTCTTCTCTTGTAACATTATTATTCCCATTCACGACCAGATACTTTATCTGAAAAAAGCTGGAAGACAGAAAAAATGCAGTAAATATGCAGATTATAAATAATAAAACTACATATTTGAATCTTCCCCTCATGTTTTCACTCCCAAAATTACAATATGCTCTTGTCCCTAAAAAGTCCAAAAATTAACACTGCATGCAGTTCCGAATGCTAATCGGAATTATACAGGTTAATACCTCAAACCAAGCTATACTCTTCGTATGTCAGCGCCTAGTTTTACCAGTTTATTTTCTAGTTTATCATATCCTCTGTCTATATGCAATTTAACATTATCAACCACCGTAGTCCCTTCTGCCGCCAGCCCTGCCAGCACTAATGCAGCTCCGCCTCTCAAATCACCGGCTTTAACCTCCGTACCGGTAAGCTTCTTTACTCCCCTGACAACGGCAGTCCTTCCGTCGACCTTTATATTTGCTCCCATCTTCATAAGCTCTGATACATGCTTGTATCTGCTTTCAAATACTGTTTCAATAAAGATGCTTGTGCCCTTAGCTATTGTCATCACAGCCATCATTTGAGCCTGCATATCCGTTGCAAATCCCGGGTATGGAAGAGTCTTTATTACTTCAACTGCTTTTGGTTTTCTGCCGCATGTTATATGGAGACTGTCCCCATACTCGGTAATAATGCATCCGCTTTCTGAAAGCTTTGATGACACCAACTTCAGATGATCAATTATTACATCATTTAAGACAACGCTACCCCCCGTTATGGCGGCAGCT
>JAAYQK010000235.1 GCA_012519325.1 Gracilibacteraceae bacterium
GAATTGATGAAGGTAACACCTGCATCCGCCCTGGGTTCCTGCAGATATAAGCTTAAGTCAATCGAGGCAAGTGAAGAGGATTACAGAAGGATAATCGATGTATTTCAGGCACACAATATCAGGTACTTCTTTTACATAGGCGGAAATGATTCAATGGATACGGCAAACAAGGTAAGCCAGTATGCCATGCGTGTAGGCTACGAGCTTAAATCCATAGGAGTGCCGAAGACGATAGATAATGACCTGCCTATTACTGATCACACTCCCGGTTATGGAAGCGCTGCAAAGTTTATTGCTACTTCCATAAAGGAAGTGGGCCTTGATGCAAGGGTATATGATTATCCTACCGTGACAATATGTGAATTGATGGGCAGGAATGCAGGCTGGCTGACTGCTTCCTCCGCTTTGGCAAAGGAATTTGAAGATGATGCTCCTCATTTTATATATTTGCCGGAGATCCCCTTTTCTTTTGAAAAATTCGGCAGGGATGTAAAATCCGCACTGGATAAATACAACTATGCGGTAATAGCCTTTTCTGAGGGTATAAAGACTGAAAACGGCAAGTATGTTTCTGAAATTGAAGACCCGAATGCAAGAAGGGACGCTTTCGGTCATGTGCAGCTGGGAGGAGCCAGCGAGGTTCTTGAACGGTATGTTCTGGAAAACATATGCAAGAAGGTCAGAACGGTAAACTACAGCACAATACAGAGAAGTGCCGCTCATTGGGCATCACTTACGGATAATGAAGAAAGCTATATGTGCGGAAAAGCAGCTGTGAAATACGCAATAGAAGGACATACGGGAAAGATGGTCGGCATGTCAAGAGGTAAAGGAAAGGAATATACCTGCGAAACTCAGCTTATTGATCTTGATGATGTTGCAAATAAGGAGAAGAAGGTCCCACGGGAATGGATCAATAAGGATGGTAATTTCATAGAGCAGCCGCTCCTGGATTATATCAGGCCTCTGGTAATGGGTGAAGTCAAGATCCGCATGGAAAACGGAATCCCGAGGTATGCAAGACTCAATAAAAAGCTGGTAGAGAAAAAGCTTGAAAAATGGGATAAGAAATAATATGAGAAAAACAAAGATAGTATGTACCATAGGGCCTGCAACTGAAAGCGAAGAAATGATAAGCCGGCTGATAACAGCGGGAATGAATGTAGCCAGGTTAAATTTTTCCCATGGAGATCATGCTGAGCACAGGAGAAGGATTGACGCAATAAAGCGGATAAGGGAGAAGCTTGGCAGGCCTGTGGCAATTATGCTGGATACCAAGGGACCCGAAGTAAGATTAGGGTACTTCAAGGACGGAAAGGCTGAGTTGGAAAAAGGCCAGGACTTCACACTGACGATAAGAGATATACAGGGAGACAGTACACAGTGCAGCATTACCTACAAAGAACTGCCTGATGAGGCGGTCATCGGTTCCAGAATTCTTATAGCGGATGGAGTTATAGAGCTGAAGGTTCTGGATAAAAATGAAACGGATGTCATATGCCGGGTGATAAACGGAGGTACCCTGGGGGACAGGAAGAATGTAAACATACCGGGAGCTACCTCCAAACTGCCTGCTATAACGGAAAAGGACATTGCCGACCTGATTTTCGGCATAGAAAATGAGGTAGACTTTATCGCAGCTTCATTTATTAGAAAAGCCGCCGATGTGCTGGAAATAAGAAAAATCCTGGAGGAAAACGGCGGAAGGCATATTCAGATAATTGCTAAGATAGAAAATCAGGAGGGTGTAGACAATGTAAGGGATATTCTCAAAGTATGCGATGGGCTTATGGTCGCTAGAGGAGACCTTGGAGTTGAAATTCCCACTGAGGAAATACCTCTGACTCAGAAGCTTCTGATTAAGAGAGCCAATGAAGCGGGCAAGCCGGTTATAACAGCTACGCAGATGCTGGACTCAATGATGAGAAATCCCAGGCCTACGAGAGCAGAAGTTACGGATGTGGCAAATTCAATATTAGACGGTACTGATGCTATAATGCTGTCGGGAGAGACAGCAGCGGGGAAATACCCTGTGGAATCCGTACTTACCATGTCAACAATTGCTGAGAGGATAGAGAAAGAACTGGATTACGGGAAAAGGCTCAGCAGCTTTTCCGATAGAAAAATAACGATAGCAAATGCCATCAGCCACAGCTCCTGTACAACTGCATTTGAGCTTCAGGCAACCGCGATAATAACACCTACACAATCCGGCTCCACAGCCAGAATGGTATCCAGGTTCAGGCCTAAGGCACCGATAATTGCCACAACCTCTGACATTGGGGTTATGAGGAAGCTTTGCCTGAGCTTCGGAGTCTATCCCATATATGTGCCTTTTTCTGAAAGGACAGATGATATAATTGACCGGGCTGTAGATGCAGCCGTTGAAGCCAAACTAATAAAGAACGGAGATCTTGTGGTTATAACTGCAGGAATAGGGGCAGCGGGCAGTACAAACCTTATTAAGGTGCATATAGTAGGAGAGATTCTGGCAAAGGGAATAGGAATAGGTGATAAGTCCATTACCGGAAAATCTGTAATTATAAATGATCCGGCAGCAGATTCCGGCAAGCTTCAGGAGGGGGACATACTTGTTGCAAGATCCACCGATATGGATATGGTGCCCCTTATGGAAAAAGCATCAGCCTTTATTGTGGAAGAAGGCGGTATAACATCCCATGCGGCTATTGCGGGTATCAATCTGGGGAAACCGGTGATAGTGGGCGTTGAAAATGCAGTAAGCATTTTCAGAGACGGACAGCTTATTACAATGGATACAGTACGAGGACTCATATACAGGGGAGCGGCAAGGGTGCTTTAACAGACACGAGTTTTTCGGGTATTTTTAACGGGTTGGAGATCAGGAGAGCTGCCTTGGAGATATTTTGCTGTATGAATGGACGCTGGGAGA
>JAAYQK010000236.1 GCA_012519325.1 Gracilibacteraceae bacterium
GACACGGGGACAGGAGAAACGTCCCCGTGTCCTCTTCGGGGACAGGAGAAACGTCCCCGTGTCCTCTTCTACTGCATAACTGCTCCTTCCGAATACCTGTTTCCGGCATTCCAAAGAAGAAATTCCTTAATGCCGTTCTCTTCGAGAGCTTTTATCTGTTCCTTTACCTGCTTGTCCGAGTATTTAATATGACCAGACACCCAAGGCGCAGTAAAATCCTGTATCCATGGCCTTATAGACGCAGGTGTCGCAATATTCTTGTTTCGGGCGGCAGAATCCTTGGCAGAATGGAAAACAGTCTCATAGGGATATGCATCAGGCACCGGAAGCCCATAGGTACCGTTGGCATAGTGGCTTGGATACATCATAGGGCATATATAGTCAACCGCATTGCTGACCGCTTCCCAATACTGTCCCAGTGCCATATCATCCGCTACCGAACCTACCAGCACATATACGTCCGCTGCTATATATACATTTAATGGAGACAACTTTTCCCTTGCATATATCAGGTAATCCTGTATAGCCTGAGGCTTTGATTCTCCCGTGGTATTCCTATAGTCCAAAGATTTGTCCAATTTACCTCCATCCGATGCAGGGAATCTTACATAGTCAAATTGTATTTCATTAAAGCCTGCTTCCGCTGCTTCCTTTGAAACCTCAATGTTATACTCCCACAGAACTTTGTCATAAGCAGATACCCAAATTAAACCATCGCTATTTGTAAAAGGCTTTCCACTGTCCTTATATATAATAGCCTTGTCCGGATGCTGCTTGGCATAAGTGGGATCCTTAAAGGACACTATTCTGGCAACTGTATATATATTATTCTCCTTGAGCTTTTTCATCAGCGCCCCAATATCCTTGACAGTAGCATACTTGTTGGCTTCAGGACTATACTTCTCCGCAGCCTTAGTTGGAAAAAGCATATGTCCTTTATCGTCCTTGACATCAATAACAAAGGTGTTAATTTTTGTCCTTTTTGTCATTTCAATGAGCTTGTCCAGCCTGTCGTTTGAAGCGGAATATTTTGTGAGGTATATTCCCCTTGCCTCTACTCTGGGGTTCCCCGGGTATTCATAAGTCTTATTCTGAGGTGAAAAATCAAGCTTTTTCAGGTCTTCACTCAGAAGCTCCGTCCTGTCCCTGACAGTATACTCGGCAGCTATCCAGCCTTCCTCATTCCCTATTGTACCGTCATAGCTTATCTTATACCAGGAATTTCCTGAATCATCCTTTTTTTCTTCGATTATATCTACAGCAGTGCCTTTGATAAGATTATCCAATACCTTCGCGCCGGTTCCTGCCGACTCTCTGACCTTAAGCTTGCTGGCGCTTATGTATATTGTTTCAGCAGGGGCAGGAGCTTCATAAACCTCTGAAACAATTGTTTCCTGGGGCTGTTCTTCAATTACAGGTATCGGATTTGTGGTTATTGCCGGTGGAGCCTGATTATATGTACAAGCAGCGGCAAAGATTAATACTAATAGCAGTGTAATAATTACGGCAAAATTTTTCTTCTTTTTCATAGGCACCTCACAATTATGTAATATATTGCTTCATAAACTTATTATATCATGAAATATGACGTTTTCTGCGATAATTTGTTGCAATCCGGCATGTAAATAAATGCATTTTATTTAAATATTGTATTGAAGAAATATTCTTTAATATAAAAAAGAACTTCCTTTCGAAGTTCCTATTCTTCACCCTCCATAATCTTTACATGATATTTCCCTACTTCCAGCATGAACCTGTCTTTAAGCTCCTGGCCATTTTCAACAAATGATACCGGAATTTTCTTTGCCCTGTTAAAATTCACGTCCAAATCCAGGCCTTCTTCCTTTGAAGACCTTTTAACAACTTCCTCAAAAGGAAGCTTGGGTTTTATACCCTTAACCGTATAACCCCGGTGATACCTTTGCTTTACAAAAGCATAAATTAGGTATTTCCCATTATCAACGCAATGAACTGCACATAATGCCACATCCTCAAACTTAACAGTCATCCTGGTAAAAGGCCTTACTATAACTATCTTCTTTTCATTTATTGTTATTTTCAGTATCAAGCCGCTATATGCAATAGGAATAAACAGCAGCAACAGTCCAATAAAAAAGTAAGCCCAGAAGCCGTGAGAGACAAAAACATATATATATATTATTAATGCTATTAACGCAGCTGTCACTATTAAGGGACCTCTTATCGCTTCCCAACGTCCCTTATACTCAGTCACATTCCTTCCTCCTTAGCGATTTGCCGAATCCTTGTATTTTATAGGTATTCTACTTTATTATAATTAATCTCTTCTGCTAAAGCAATACCTGCAGCAATATCCGAAGCATTACCGGGCTCCAACTTCGAAATCATTCATATATTCATCAGGATAATAGCTGAAATTATCAAGCCAATAGCTATAAACTGGCGGATAGTCAGTTTTTCTTTAAAGAAAATCAGGTTAATAATATTTATTACCAGAATTGCTCCTGCTGAGTTAAGTGGAAATACGACAAATGCAGGGATTGATGTTAATGCAAGAAGTACCAGCAAAGTTACAAGTTGAGAAGGTATTCCTGCCATTAAACCGAATATTACATCCGAGCACTTGATTCTGCGATCCTTAACCAGCATGAATACGCCCGAAATAATTAATGCGAACAAGTAAGTAAATAGAATAAATAGATTTTCATACCTTTCTGCTCCATATACTTGATATATCTTAGATGTAAAGGTGGAGAAACCTCCAAGTAAAAATGTGCCAAGCAGTGCTGCCTTCAATGTAATAGCACTGTTTTCTTCTTTTTTAAAGTATATAAGTGATATTGCCAAAAATGCAATTAAAACCCCTGAACCCTGCGATAATTTGGGTTTTTCATGAAATAATAAAACAGACAAAACTGCCGGTATTATTATACCAAGCTTGTTGAAAGTATAAGTCATTGCAGTTCCATTGCGAGCTACACTTACCTGCAGCACATAAAACGCAACGGTATATAGAACTGCATTTATTAAACCCATTAACAATGCAAATGTAAAAGGTGTGACAGCTGCTTGTCCAAATTCGGAAAGCAGTACAGGAAGCCACTCAGGATCAGTTACTACTTGTTTGATGACCAGTAGTATACTAAAGAGTGTTGCACTGACAAAGATAAAAAAGTTCATTGCCAAGAGATTGGGTTTGCGTTTAGATGAGAACTTCATTATAATGCTTAGACTGGAAGAACACAGTATCGCTAATACGAGAAATATCATAATTATATGCCTCCTGTAGAAATAGCTTGAATATTGTAGTCAAAGATAATAAACATACAAAAGAATTATATCAGATTATGTGAAAACAAGCCACAATTGTTGTTGAAATGATAGCGTCAAATTTAGGTAGTATCCCGAGTTTTGTGTAAACTCTAAAATCTGATGTAGAATATGAAAAATATATTAAGGGTCAAAGGCCATTTATAGGCACTTGACCCTTAATTGCATTATACACCAGTTTTTAAGCAAGTCAAGAAAAAGCGAAGCTTTAAGGGCTTTGCCCTGGTTCTTTACTTGCGCAA
>JAAYQK010000237.1 GCA_012519325.1 Gracilibacteraceae bacterium
CTTCGTCCGACACTGAATGCTACACCGGGAGATTTAAGTCTTGTCATTCCCAAAAGACAGCTTGATGATATCATAGAAATGATTTATGCTCTGGATAAGATAGCTCCCGGAACAGCAAATGAAGATACGCTGCTGTATGGAGTAGAAGTTAAGTTTTATAACTCTCAGGTAGAGGTTGACAACAATCTGGAGACAGCAGTTAAGGGGTTATTTGTTTTGGGTGACAGCTCAGGAGTAACACACTCGTTATCTCAAGCTTCAGCAAGCGGAGTATATGTTGCCCGTTTGCTCGGAGAAAAATACGCCAAGCATAACTAATAACCGGAAATAATTTTAAAGAGGTGTTATATATGTCATCATTGGTAATAGTAGGTGCTCAATGGGGAGATGAAGGAAAAGGAAAGCTTACTGATTATCTTGCCGAGAAAGCGGATGTAGTAGTAAGATATCAGGGCGGAAACAATGCCGGACATACGGTAGAGGTTGATAATGAAACATATAAGCTGCAGCTTATTCCTTCAGGAATACTGTATCCTGATAAGCAATGCATAATAGGTAATGGAGTCGTTCTTGATCCGGAGGCATTTCTGAATGAAATCAGAAATCTAGAGAACAGAGGCATTAGTGCAAGAAATCTCAGGATAAGCGACAGGGCACATATAATATTTCCGTATCATAAGAAGATTGATGAGCTTTCGGAGCTTAAAAGAGGGAGCGACGATATAGGAACTACCAAAAAAGGAATAGGCCCTTGCTATGCTGACAAAACAGAGCGGATTGGGATAAGAGTATGCGATTTATTGAAAAAAGAGGTTCTTGCAAAGAAGCTCAAAGTAAATGTGGAGCTTAAGAATGCATATCTAAAGAAAATGTATGATTTCGAAGGTTATTCATATGATGAAATGCTGGCAAAATATCTCGAATATGCTGAACAGATAAGACCTTTTGTGGAAGATACGTCAGTGCTGATTTATGATGCCATAAAAGCAGGCAGGAAAGTACTTTTCGAAGGAGCACAGGGAACGCTTTTAGACCTGGACTTCGGAACATATCCTTATGTCACCTCCTCTCATCCGATTGCAGGAGGAGTCTGCATCGGTGCAGGAGTAGGGCCTGCTCTGATTGGCAAGGTTGTAGGAGTTGTAAAAGCATATACAACCAGAGTAGGAAAAGGTCCTTTTCCCACAGAGCTTTTTGATGAGACGGGAGAGCATATCAGGATTGTAGGAAAGGAATTCGGCACTGTAACAGGAAGGCCAAGGAGATGCGGCTGGTTTGATGCTGTTATAGTCAGATACGCAGCTAGAATCAGCGGCCTTACAGGTATTGCAGTAACCAAGCTTGATACATTGTCAAATATCCCAACTATAAAAATGTGTGTGGGCTATAGGCTTGGTAAAAAAATAATCAGAGATTTCCCTGCAAGCCTGGAGGATTTGGAAAAGTGTGAGCCAATATATGAAAAGTTTAAAGGCTGGGGAGATATCAGTGATATTACCGAATATAACAAGCTGCCCACAAGTGTCCTGAGGTATTTGGAAAGAATCGAAGAAATATGTGGAACAAGAATCTCTCTTCTCTCTGTGGGGCCCAAGAGAAGCCAAACAATTATGATTGATAAATTTTAAGTTGTATAAATAAATCTTTTCATAGCAGAAAGTGTATATTGACAAATTGACTTCAACACTGTAGAATGTATAAATGTGAGCCGCAAAAATGCTCACATCGTGACTCACTAGCTCAGTCGGTAGAGCACATGACTTTTAATCATGGTGTCCGGAGTTCGATTCTCCGGTGAGTCACCAAAGTGGCCCGTTGGTCAAGCGGTCAAGACATCGCCCTTTCACGGCGGTAACGGGGGTTCGATTCCCCCACGGGTCACCAATAAGTGGGGACATAGCTCAGCTGGGAGAGCATCTGCCTTACAAGCAGAGGGTCATAGGTTCGAGCCCTATTGTCCCCACCAACTCATTAATTTTGCTTTGCAAATCAAAAAGACCGACATTCCTTTTATATATCTTGACACACAAGAAATTATCTTATATAATTTGTATTGCTTATGGAGAAACCATGGCCCAGTAGTTCAGTTGGTTAGAATGCCAGCCTGTCACGCTGGAGGTCGACGGTTCGAGCCCGTTCTGGGTCGCCATATGCTGGTGTAGCTCAATAGGCAGAGCAGCTGACTTGTAATCAGCAGGTTGATGGTTCAATTCCGTTCACCAGCTCCATAGGAAATTTAAGGGATATTGCGAAACTACTTAAATAAGTAGTTGGCAATATCCTTTTTCGTATTAAATATTTTGCAAACGTATTGAATTGGCGCCAAATACGGTACATAATATAATTAGACATTTATCTAAATATCTAATTATATTAATAAAAGAGGCGATGCAATTGTCATTACTTAATATGCCGTTTAAAGCTCTTTCCGATCCGACCAGACGCAAGATAATCCAGATGCTGAAGGAAAAGGATATGACTGCAGGTGAAATAGCAGACAATTTTTCGATGGCAAAGCCCAGCATATCCCACCATTTAAGTATTCTGAAGCAGGCTCAGCTGGTAATTGACGAAAGGAAGGGGCAAAATATTTACTATTCTCTTAATACCACTGTTTTTCAGGAGGTTGTCAACTGGTTTTTTAATATTAAAGGCAGAAGCGGAGGATTTGAAAATGAAGAAGATAAAATTTGATTTAAAAAAGGAGCTGCCGCTAATATTCATAGTAATTGCAGTGTTTGCCATAAGTATGTATTTTTATCCGGAACTGCCGGATAATATACCTACTCATTGGAACTTCAAAGGCGAAATTGATGGATATTCAGGAAAGCTGGCAGGTGCATTTACGATACCTGGTATAAATCTGATTATGTATGTAATGTTTCTATTTATGCCTGTACTGGACCCCAAAAGAGAAAATTACAGACTGTTTGAAGGCACATATTTATATTTCAGATATTTGTTTCATATTTTCTTTGCAGGATTACAAATATTAATAATTATGGCTGCATTAGGCTACAATTTTGATACGGGGAAATGGGTTATTCTTGGAACCTTACTTTTGTTCATGCTTATGGGGAATGTGATGGGAAGACTGAAACATAACTACTTTGTAGGTATAAAAACTCCCTGGACTTTAGCCAGTGAAGAAGTATGGATAAAAACCCACAGGCTGGGAGCAGTGCTATGGACCTGTGGAGGTTTGATAGGGGCAATACTTACAGTGTTAAACATTAATCTGGGATGGATGTTTATAGCTATTCTTATATTCATTACTTTGATACCGGCGGGGTATTCATATATATTATTCAACAGATTGAAAAAATGAGGGACTAACTTTGCATCTTGAAATTTATACTGCCATGCTTAATAATATAGATATCTGTATTTTGCAAGAGGTTCCCTGAAAAAAATCTTAAAGAAGGAGGAATCGTTGCGAATATGAAAATATTAATCGCAGTTGATTCATATAAAGGCAGTTGTTCAACCTTTGAGGTTGCTAATTCCATAGAAAGAGGAATTAGAAAGGTTTGCAAGGATTCGGAAATAATAAAGATTCCAATTGCTGATGGAGGAGAAGGGACAGTTGATTCGCTGGTAAAGGGGGCGGGAGGCAGGTACGAAACCGTTCATGTAAAGGATCCGTTAGGAAGAGAAATTGAATGCAGGTACGGCATCCTTAAGGACAATGCTGCTATTATCGAGATGGCTGCTTCCTCCGGTTTAACACTGCTTAGAAAAGAAGAACGCAATCCAATGGTTACTACAACATATGGAACAGGGCAGATGATTAAAGCAGCGCTGGATAAGGGGTGCAGGAAAATATTCATTGGTATTGGAGGAAGTGCTACAAATGACGGTGGTGCAGGAATGGCCCAGGCTTTGGGTGTTTCTTTTAAGGATAGCGAGGGTAAGGAGATAGGTAATGGAGGCGGAGAACTTGCCCGGATACGGGATATTGATATAAGCGGTATCGATCCAAGGTTGAAAGATACAGAAATAATTGTTTTGTCAGATGTAACCAACCCTTTATGCGGTCCTAACGGAGCCTCAAGCATATATGGATCTCAGAAGGGCGCAACACCTGAAATGATAAGACTGCTGGATAATAACCTGAAGAATTATGCATTATTAATAAAAGAAAAGCTCGGATTAGACATTATGGATGTCCCGGGAGCCGGGGCAGCAGGAGGCCTGGGAACTGGGTTGATTGCTTTTTGCAATGCGACTGTAATGCCGGGAATAGATGTTGCTTTGGATATTAACGGTATAGACCGGCACTTGGCTGATACAGATCTGGTATTAACCGGAGAGGGTAGAATTGACAGCCAGACTGCATGCGGGAAGGTACCTGTAGGAGTGGCAAGAAGGGTACTAAAGTATGGGGTGCCTGTGATTGCGATTGTGGGAAGCGTTGGAGATGGTGCATCGATAGTATATGAACATGGAATTGACGCTATAATAGATATCGTTTCAAAGCCCATGTCTCTGGAAGACTCAATGAAGAACGTCAAGATACTGTTGGAGCAAGCAGCGGAAAATGCAATGAGAATGCTTATAATAGGAAGTGCTCTGCAAGGCCGGTTTCGTAACAGAAATAATAATGATAATAAAATGCGTAATCCATAATAAAAAGGAGGAGGGTCAGTATGAAAATTGTAGTACTTGACGGCTACACATTAAACCCGGGAGATTTAAGCTGGGATGGAATTGAAAAATTCGGGGAATTAACTGTATATGACCGCGTATCATATGATGAAAAGGATGAGGATATCATTGCGAAAAAAGTCGGTGATGCAGAAATTGCTTTTACTAATAAGACTCCTGTTACCAGGCGCGCAATGGAGAAAATGCACAATTTGAGATATATCGGAGTATTGGCTACAGGATATAATATTGTTGATGTGGCTGCTGCCAAGGAAAAGGGAGTAGTTGTTACAAATATACCGACATACGGTACGGATTCAGTCGGTCAGTTCGCAATTGCACTGCTTCTTGAAATGTGCCATCATGTTGGCGCGCACAGCGATTCGGTAATCAGGGGAGACTGGGCAAGTAATCCTGATTGGTGCTACTGGAACTATCCTTTAATTGAACTGTCCGGGAAAACAATGGGCATAATAGGATACGGAAGGATTGGCCAGACGACGGGAAGGATAGCACAGGCATTGGGTATGAAGGTTATTGCAGTCGATACATATAAGAATCCTGCATTAGAGAGCGATACAATGAAATATGTCGAGCTTGACGAGTTATTTGCCAAATCTGATGTAATTGTTCTGCATTGCCCTTTATTCGAAAGTACAAAAGGAATAATAAACAAGGAAAAC
>JAAYQK010000238.1 GCA_012519325.1 Gracilibacteraceae bacterium
AAAGGTACAAAGGCAAAAGTAATCAGGGTAAGCTTCACATCTATCCTAAGCAGTATAAGGAAAGCTCCTAGTATTTTTATAATTGATATAAAAATTTCCTCAGGCCCGTGATGCGCAAATTCGCTTATATCAAACAGGTCGTTTACAATTCTTGACATTATCTGTCCGGTTTTGTTATTGTCATAAAAGGAAAAGGACAGCCTCTGGAGATGTGAAAAAATATCCTCCCTCATGTCATATTCAATTCTGGCACCCATGATATGGCCCCAAGCCGTAATGAAATACTGGCAGAAGTACTTGAGTATGTGCATTCCAAGCATTAATGCCCCTATCTTCAAAATGATATCAAAAGCCACACCAATTTCAACACTTATTCCATGGTCCAGCAGATATCTTACAAGTATAGGGAACAGCAGGTCAATTCCCGCTATCGTGAGTGAACAAAGCATATCAAGAAAGAATAAGCCCTTGTAGGGCTTATAATATGCAATAAACCTTTTTAGCTTATTCATCGGTTAACCCCCAAAAAACATTGTTGACAGATTTATTATATACATTTGCCGCGGGAATTCCAACATATATTTATACTTCAGTCACGAGACACGAGAGTCAGGGCGGGGTTACGAAGCTAAAGGGTTTCTGGGTACCAAGACAAGGGGACGTTTCTCCTGTCTCACCAAGACAAGGAGACGTTTCTCCTGTCTCACCAAGACAAGGGGACGTTTCTCCTGTCTCACTGAAAGCAAGACAAGAGAAACGTCCCCTTGTCCTTTGCGGATTTTACCCTGGTGGATATCGACAAATCGCCTGAGTGTGCATTGTGCGGAACCAATCCTTCTATCACAGCACTCCAAAATTATGAGTTTGTATGCAAAGATAAATAGAGCTCAATTACACCAGGAGCTTTTTTATCTCTTCGATGGCCGCAACTCTGCCCATAACCTGCACTTTATCATTTACAACAAGTGCAGGTGTTTTCATTACTCCATAGGCCAGTATATCTTTGAAATTTTCTACTTTCTCAACTTTTGCATCAATACCCAGTTCCTTCACTGCCTCTTTTGCGTTTTCTTCAAGCTTCCTGCAGTTCATGCAGCCTGATCCCAATACTTTTATTACCATTTTTTGACCTCCTTAAAATATTTCTATTATATTAAAATAAAAGATACTGCATTGAATAAATACCCTATTATCACAATACCGATAGACACTATTGAAACAAATATTGCCAGAAGCTTCGGCTTTACAACCTTACTCAGCAATATCATCGAAGGCAAGGACAATGCAGTAACAGCCATCATGAAGGAAAGAACGGTACCTACTCCTACACCTTTGGCAAACAGTGCCTCTGCAATAGGAATAGTGCCGAATATGTCAGCATACATCGGGACTCCTATAGCAGTTGCTAATAAAACTGCAAAAGGATTGTTTTCTCCTATGACATTTTCCACTATGCTTTGAGGAATCCAATTGTGGATTGCGGCTCCTATTCCAACGCCAATCAATATATACAGCCAGACTTTTCTAATAATATCCTTTACCTGCTGCTTTGAATAAGAAATCCTTTCATGGCGTGTCATTTCCGACATCTCCAGGTTGACATTTTCTATATCTCTTACATAGCTCTCAACATATTTTTCCAGTCCCAGCTTGTCAATGACCGTACCACCTGCAACTGCAAGTATCAGTCCGACAACAACATAAGCAATTGCAATCTTGGTTCCAAAGAATGACATCAGTATCAGCATTGAAGCTAAATCAACCAATGGTGATGATATTAAAAACGAGAATGTTACACCCAACGGCAGCCCGGCCGAGGTAAAACCGATAAATATCGGTATACTTGAGCAACTTCAGAAGGGTGTTATAGTACCTAATAATGCTCCTAAAATGTTCCCCTTGATACCTTTGAAGCCGCCAAGCATTTTCTTGGTCTTCTCAGGCGGAAAATAGCTCTGTATATAGGATATTGCAAATATGAGTACAGACAGAAGTATAAATATCTTAATTACATCATATATAAAGAAGTGAATGCTTCCTCCAAGCCTTGTTTCGACGGATAGGCCTAATACCTTCTCCACCAGAGCTTCAATAAGCTCCGACAGCCATACCATTTTAAGCAGCTGAGCATTTAACCAGCTGAATATATGAGTAATATAGCTCATTGATTTCACCTCCCCAAAAAGCAATATCATGGCTCCTCCTTAATCTCAAACAGATGCCGCCCATAGCCTTCTATATTTATATGCAGCTTATTATCCTTCAGGTATTTGTCCAGAATATCATTATCAATATATATTACTATATCCCGAACTGAGAAAGCAGTGAATTCCTTCTGGCTTTCAGGCTCTCCCATCAATCCAGATGGTTCTTCATAAGCAATTCATCACCCGTGCAAAGACAGTCTCAAGGTTACATTCATAGAATCCCCTCTTTGCTTCACATATCCGTATAACCAGGGAGATGTCACCTCTTTTCTCATAAATATCAACCTCCTTGTACAATTATTTTGTATTAAATCAGTGACCAAAGCCACTGTTCGACCCATTAAAAGTCATA
>JAAYQK010000239.1 GCA_012519325.1 Gracilibacteraceae bacterium
ACAGTTTGATTTGTATGATGGGAAGGGGTTTTTGCCTCTTCCTTTTATTTTTGCCAATTATTTTGCCAATGAAAATTATACTCTAAGAAAACATGATACTGCTAAAGGAGTATTTCACTTCAGAAGAAGATTGATGCGACGCAACTATCAATTTGCAGTCTTACTCAAAGAGCAATAACCTTGTATACCGATTCGCACGACATTGACTTTGGACAGGAGGACACGGGGAGGACACGGGGACGTTTCCCCGTGTCCACGCGAAACGTCCCCGTGTCCTCCTAAAGTGAAAAAGAGTATCGCTAACTTATCAAAGTCAGAGATACTCTTTATGTTACAAAAGCAATTATTTGGGTATGTTATCCGCCTACCTGTTATCACTGAAAGCAAAATTAATTGGTTTTATGGGTATAATAGTTGATATTGCATGTTTATAGACAAGCTGCTGTTTCCCCTCATTATCCAGCACTATTGTATAATTATCGAAGCCCCTGACATTTCCTCTAAGCTGGAATCCGTTCATCAGGTAGATTGTAATAGTTATGTGTTCTTTCCTGACCTGGTTTAAAAACAAATCCTGAAGATTTATGTTCACCTTGTTCATCCAATTCCCCTCCAAAATAAAATAAGCAAATACCAAGTATATATATATTTATATTATTATATATTTATTAGTTATTTATTCTATATTAAAGGAATTTTTCCTGCAATATACCTAATAATATTTTCTACAAGGACTTCCTTTCTATAGAAGATGTCAATATGGACCCAGTTTACTCTCTTATCCCCCCTGAACCAGGTCAGCTGCCTTTTGGCATAATGCCTGGTATCTCTTTTCAATACCCTCACCGCTTCTTCCTTCGTAATTAGTCCATGCAAATAATCCGCAATCTCCTTGTACCCCAGTGATTGCATCGAATTGAGCTCTCTGTTGTATCCCATTTTAAGAAGCCCTTCCACCTCTTCTATCAATCCGGATGCTATCATTTTATCCACCCGGTGGTCTATCCTTTCATAAAGCTTTTGCCTGTCCATCGTCAGTGAAATATATGCGTATTGATACCCTGGAGGCTGTTTACGGGATTCCTCTTGAAAGTATGAAATAGGCCTGCCGGTATGTTTATAGACCTCAAGTGCCCTGATTACTCTTCTCAAATCATTCGGATGAATCCTCTCATAAGCTTCAGGGTCAACGGCTTCAAGCTTGGAATGAACATATGCAGAGCCCTTTTGAACAGCTAGTTCCTTCATTTCCTTCCTGAACTTCTCATCGCAAATGGAGTCTGTAAAATCCAGATTATTAAGCAGTGAGTTAATATATAGTCCTGTTCCTCCTGTAATTATCGGCAGCTTGCCTCTTTCTCCGATATCCTTTATATACAATTCCGCCCTTTCTTTGAAATGTGCTACGCTGAAGTCCATATCAGGAGTAACTTCATCTATCATATAATGCCTTATGCCCTGCATTTCGTCCTCACTAAGCTTTGCCGTGCCTATATCCATATATTTATAAACCTGCGCAGAGTCTGCCGATATTATCTCACCGCATAGGCTCCTTGCCAGAGCGAGAGATATTTCGGTCTTCCCCACGGCCGTTGGTCCTGCGAGTATGCAAATTTTAGGCAGCAATTTCTCAACACCTCTGAAGTTTATACTATTCTTTTGAACTTTTTCTCAAGCTCATATTTACTCATCGTTATTATTGTTGGCCTCCCATGCGGGCAGGTATAGGGCTGGCTTGTATTCATCAGCCTTTCCAGCAGTACGCTTATTTCTTCCGGTGTTATTGTATCCCCTGCCTTAATCGAGTTCTTGCATGCCATGCTGATTATTATACTTTCCAAGGGTGAAGATGTGCTGGAGCCCGATTCCTTGATAGAATCAAGTATATTATTGAAAAATTCCCCGGTACAAGGCTCGCCCATTAGTATCGGCACTGCTCTTATTGCAAGAGTGCCTTCTCCGAACCACTCTATTTCAAAGCCCAGGTTCTGAAATATCAGGCTGTTTTCTACATACAGCACCTTTTCTGCAGGGCTTAATTCAATTATTATAGGCATCATAAGCTCCTGTACGGAAATACTCTTTTCGTTATACTTCTCCTTTATATATTCAAACATTATTCTTTCATGGGCTGCATGCTGGTCTATCAGGTAAAAGACATCATCCTTCTGTCCCAGTATATATGTGCCGAAAAGCTGTCCTATTATGCTTATTTGATTGTTGAACTGATTTCTGTGAGCCTCCGGCTTCCTGTCATAATCATACTGCTTCTTATAGCTCTCAATCTGCGGAGCAGCAGCCTCCTTTCCGAAAGAAAGCTGGTCGAAGGACACCTGTGGCGGTTGGTAGGAATTCCTGTTTTCAAAAGCGGCCGGCGGTATCTCCTGAGATTCCGGCATATTCTCCAAGTATTCATATATCAGGCTGCTGCTGCTAAGGCAGTTTTTTACTGCCAGATACAGAGTATTGAAAACAGCCCTTTCATCTGAAAATTTTACCTCCTGCTTTGTCGGATGCACATTTACATCTGTCATTTCTGATTTTATATTTATATTAATAATGCTAAATGGATAGCGGTTATTCATAAGCAGGGTTTTATATGCCTGCTTCACTGCTTCCGACAGCATTCTGTTCTTTATATATCTATTGTTTACGGAAAAGGTCATATACGTGGAATTGCCTCTTGCAATTTCAGGCTTTCCAATATACCCCTCTTTGGATATAATATCATTTGAATACTCTAAAAGAAGCATTGCTCCTGCAATGTTCTTTCCATATATGCAGAGAATTACTGAAAGCAAATCGCCGTTTCCGGGGGTATGCAGTACAACTTTATTGTTTACTGTGAGCTTCATGGATATTCCGGTGTTTGTCATAGCCAGCTTTTCAATTATATCAACTATGGCACCCTGCTCAGAGATATCGCTTTTTAAGAACTTCAACCTTGCCGGTGTATTGAAGAACAGATTTCTAACCGTAACACTTGTACCCGTAGGATAACCAACGCTTTTATTCTGCACAAGCTTTCCGCCCTTGATAATCACATGGCTTCCGGATGCATCCTCTTCCGCCTTTGTTAATAGTTCCACCTCAGCTACAGCAGCAATGCTTGCCATAGCCTCTCCACGGAAACCCAGGGTGCTTATTCCCCCAATGTCTCCGGAGTCATTTATTTTGCTGGTTGCATGCCTGAAAAATACCTGCTCCGTGTCCTCCTTCATTATACCGCAGCCGTTGTCAGATACATTTATATAGCTTTTCCCGCCTTCCTGTATCTCAATGCTGATAGCTGTCGCCCCTGCATCTATAGAGTTTTCCACCAGCTCCTTCACTATGGAAGCAGGCCTTTCTATCACTTCACCTGCTGCAATTTTATTAATTGTTTCTTCATCAAGAATGTGTATTTTCCCCATATTATTATCTCCCATATCATATATCCTTGGCTTTGTCCTGCAGCTCCTGCAGCTTGTTGAGCGCCTGGACAGGAGTCATATTTGCTATATCCACGGATTTCAGATCTTCAACCAATGAAAAGCCCGCATAATTAAAAAGATTAGGCTCATGTTCGTTTAAAACCGGATTCCTTCTCCTTCTTCTCACGTATATATCAGTATGACTGCTCTTTTCGGATTTTTGAAGTATTGATATTATTTCCGAGGATCTTTCAAGTATAGGCTCAGGAATTCCTGCAAGCCGTGCTACTTGGATTCCGTAACTTCCTCCGGCTCCTCCTCTTGCAATTTTCCTCAGAAATACTATGTCTTTCCCTTTTTCCTCCACCATTATATAGTAGTTCTTTACGCCTTCGATCTTGTCCTCCAGCTCAGTAAGCTCATGATAATGAGTTGCAAAAAGCGTCTTAGCTCCAAGCCTTGCTTTGTCCGCTATATACTCCACAACCGACCAGGCAATGCTGAGTCCGTCAAAGGTGCTTGTGCCTCTTCCTATTTCATCAAGTATTATCAAGCTCTTATCAGTTGCATTATTTATAATGTTGGCAAGCTCGCTCATCTCCACCATGAACGTACTCTGACCCGATGCCAGGTCATCGGAGGCTCCTACTCTGGTGAATATCCTGTCCACAACCCCTATCACCGCTCTTGATGCCGGAACAAAGCATCCTATCTGAGCAAGCAGCGTTATAAGTGCCACCTGACGCATATAAGTAGATTTTCCCGCCATATTTGGTCCGGTTATAATCAGCATCCTGTTCTCATCGTTATCAAGATTCGTATCGTTAGGCACAAATTTAAGCTCCCTGTCCTGGGCTTCTACAACCGGATGCCTTCCGTTCTCTATAATTATTTTATCTTCATTATTCACTTCCGGTCTTGCATAATTATTTTTCTGTGATACCTCAGCCAGGGAACATAAGCAATCAAGCTCCGAAAGGTATGAAGCTGTCTGCTGTATTCTTTTGATATGTCCGGCTATTTCGTTCCTTATTCGTATAAAGTTCTGATATTCCAGCTCTATTAGCTTTTCTTCCGCACCCAACACCTGCTCTTCCAGCTTCTTTAGCTCGGGCGTTATATATCTTTCCGAGTTTGATAGGGTCTGCTTCCTGATAAAATATTCGGGTACCGAGGACAGATTGGATTTCGTTATGTCGATATAATAGCCGAAAACTTTATTAAAGCCTATTTTCAAGGATTTGATACCCGTCTTCTCCTTCTCTGCCTGTTCCAGCTCCGCAATCCATTGCTTTCCATTTGCTGATGCGGAACGTATCTTGTCCAGCTCTGGCAGATAACCATCCTTAATAAGATTTCCCTCTCTTAATAAGAAAGGCGGATCTTCATTTATTGATGCATCAATAATCCTGAACAAATCGTCAAGCACATCCAGGTTATCTGATATATTCTTCAGAAGAGTGCTTGTACAATCAGTCAGCAGACTCTTTATGTACGGCAGATTTCTGATTGAGTTTTTAAACGCTATTAGATCCTTCCCATTGGCACTTCCCAAAGCAATTCGGCTTGCCAACCTTTCAATATCATACATACTCTTCAGGTATTCCTTTATTTCTTCTCTCTTCAGAAATTCGTTATACAACTCGCCAACAGCGTCAAGTCTGCCGTTGATTTCAACTATACTAAGCAGGGGCTTTTCCAACCAGCTCTTAAGCTTTCTTCCTCCCATGGCAGTGGAGGTCCTGTCTATTACCGACAGAAGCGCACCTTTTTTGGATTTGCCTCTTATTGTCTCCAAAAGCTCCAGATTCCTTCTGGTGCTCTGATCCAGCACCATGAAATTACTAATACTATATCTTTTAATATAATTAATATTATCCAAGCTGACTTTCTGAATGTCATCAAGATATAAAAGCAACGCTCCGACACTTCTCAAAAGTATCTCATTATCTATACCAAGGCCCTCAAGGCTCGATACTCCAAACTGACTCTTGATTCTTCTTTCACAAGCCTCACGGCCGAAATATCTCTTTTCCAATATATTATAAGCAGAATAAGATACCCTTATATCATAAAGGTCTGTGTTGGATATTATTTCAGCAGGGTTAATCCTGTTTATTTCATTTTTGACAGCTGCTGCATCGCTTATATCCGCATAAGTGCAGTAGAATTCTCCTGTGGAAAGGTCGGTATAGGACAAGGCTGTCTCCCTGCTACCGGCATATATACTCAACAGATAGTTGTTGAACCGCTCATCAAGCATTGAACTTTCAATTACCGTACCGGGAGTTATTATCTTTATTACTTCCCTGCGGACTATACCCTTTGCAAGTGCAGGATCCTCCACCTGCTCGCATATTGCAACCTTATAATTTTTTTCAATAAGTTTTGCAATATAACTCTCTGCAGAATGGTAGGGAATACCGCACATAGGTGCCCTTTCCTCCTGCCCGCAGTCTCTCCCTGTAAGAGTTATCTCCAGCTCCCTGGATGCAGTTATCGCATCCTCAAAAAACATTTCATAGAAATCTCCCAGCCTGAAGAACAGTATTTTGTCCTTATGCTGATTTTTTATTTCAAAATATTGCTTCATCATTGGTGTAAATCTTGCCATTATTGTCCCACCTCATTATGCATTTCTCCGTTCAGAAACCACGAATGAATTTCATTTATCCTTACGTTTACCAGCTTGCCGATTATTCCGTCAATTCCAGTGAAATTAACAACCTTGCCGGTTCTTGTTCTCCCGGCATATTTAGAAGGGTTGTTCTTGCTTCTTCCCTCCACCAATACTTCAACGGTTTTGCCCATATATTTATCATTCAATTTTTTTGATATGTCATTCTGTAGCTTTACGAGTTTTTCAAAATTCCTGTGCTTTTCCTCATAGCTTGCCGTATCTTCCATTTCAGCGGCAGGGGTTCCGATCCGCTTGGAATAAATGAACATAAAAACATTATCAAATTCTACTCTTCTCAGTACATCAAGGGTATCTTCAAAATCCTCGTCGGTTTCACCGGGAAAACCTACTATTACATCTGTGCTGAGAGCAACTCCCGGTATTTCTTCTTTTGCTGTCAGTACCTTTTTAAGGTATTCCTCTTTTGTATACTTCCTATTCATTCTTTTCAATATTTTATTGCTCCCTGCCTGAAAAGGAAGGTGAAGCTGCTCGCATACCTTTTTGCAGTCCCTCATGGTATGGATTAGCTTATCAGATATGTCCTTGGGATGAGATGTCATAAACCTTATTCTTTCAATGCCTTCTATTTCATTTGTCATTCTTATGATATCCGCAAAATCCACTTCAATATCAAGATCCTTGCCATAGGAATTCACATTCTGCCCCAGAAGCGTCACTTCTTTGCATCCGTCTTTTGCAAGGCCTTCAATTTCTTTTATTATGTCTTCCGGTTTTCTGCTCCTCTCCCTTCCCCTTACATACGGCACTATGCAGTATGAACAGAAATTATTGCACCCATACATTATTGTCACCCATGCCTTGAACTTTTCCTCCCTCAGCACGGGAATATCTTCTATTATCATACCTTCGGTGTTCATTATATCTATCAGGGTGTATTTCTCATTCATAGCTCGTTCAAGAAGCTCCGGCAGCTTATATATGTTGTGGGTACCGAATATGATGTCCACATGACGGTATTTCTTTTTTATTATCTCAACCGCATGCTCCTGCTGCATCATACAGCCGCATACGCCTATAATAAGCGATGGATTTTCTTCTTTAAGCTTTTTCAATGCGCCTATGTTGCCGTACAGCTTCAATTCGGCGTTCTCCCTTACGCAGCATGTATTTATTATTATAACATCGGCTTCTTCCTTATTAGCGGTATTAGCGTATCCCATTTCAGCAAGCATACCCATGATTTTTTCCGAATCCGAATTATTCTGCTGACAGCCGAAGGTTATAACATGCATCCTTTTATGCTTTCCGGTCTTCATTTCCTCAAACTCATTGTTTTCTCTTATTCTCCGGGCTATCTGCCTTTGCCGTGTAATTTCATCGTTATCTATTTTCTCCGGTGCTTTTCTTTCCGACATATAATTACCTCAATACTTGTTTAATTCACAGTTGAAGAAAATTGCGACGCGGAGACACAGGGACGTTTCGCGTGTCTCACTTTCGGCGAGACAGGGGAAACGTCCCCATGCACTCCTGCGCATTCTTTTTCTATTGTAGTGCTATTATATTTTTGTTCATATTATAACATATATATACAAATTTATCATGGACTTTACTGTCAAGTAAACGTTGGCAACTTTCATTCATACAAATTTTCTGTAAATGTATTAACAAATTAGGTCGCATTTATTCCACGATCCTATTGACACGGGGGCCACTACACCCTCTGGATACCTATTTTAGGCAGAATTAGTCTATAGCCTTTGCATCTTTCCGCCGCCAAGATTTTA
>JAAYQK010000240.1 GCA_012519325.1 Gracilibacteraceae bacterium
ATAAAATGCCTGAAGGGGATTTGATCAGTTATACTGCACATAGGCTCGGCACTATATGAAGACTCATAAACTGCAGTACACTCCACCATGCCCTCCAGCAACACCCTGTCATCCAGCAGCTTTACCTCATTTACTATAGGGAGTACATTTACACAGCATATTTTTTCTATCTCGGGGTCCCCATGCTTAATGCCTATGGTTTCCTTGACCACAACGTTTGAGCGGCTTTTGCCGACAAATTCGCTTAATGTGAACATGTTCCTTTCAATATTCACCACATTGGTCGGACTGTAAGCATCCGCCACAATTTCCTGTTCGATATCATTAAATACTTTGGCTCCCATGCCCAGCACCATAAAGGCTTTTATTACTCTTCTCTCCCCATTGGCATCCTCATTGACCTCCAAATGGCATTCCTGAAGGGTGCTTTCCGTTGCGCAATCCATGTTTTTCTCTGCTGCGGGAATCTCTATGTATTGGGTAAATGGCACTTCAAACTCCCTGTACTGCAATTGGCCTTCTTCCTCATCTGCCCTGTAGAGTATGTCTATTCCCAGCGATCCGGTTACCTCAACCTTTCCTTCGATGGGCTTTTCATCCTTTATAACTACCTTGCAGTCAGATCTTAATATCTTTCCTATTGCAGGCGCATCAGCAGACAGGGCAAGCTCTTCATTGAACTCGTAGCGGTCTTTGTTATAGCCCACTACTTGTTTGAAGCTGCCCTTCTCCCGCAACACCTGAATATCCGACAAACCCCTTACATCGGAAGCCAGCTCCAGATCAAACAAATCCTCAACCTTGCAGTTCAAATCTACAATAACCTTCACACCAAGCTTCCTTGAATTTATCATATAACAATCAACATGCTGGACTACCGTATTGATGCTTTCTCTCATTCGAGGCCTTACTCCGGGAATATCAATGCCTTGTGAAAAATTAGCGGTTACATCCATGCTGTTAAGCGGTTTTCCTTCACTATCGGCTGCATATAATACACTTAATAGTATCTGGCCGTTTACATTAACTCTATCATTTAACACTTCACAATCTCTTATCCTTACAGTTGCACCCGGGGCAAGTATCTTGTATAAATCCGGATTTATATCCGGTACATTTATATCTTCTTCGACCACTGTGCTGAAAACGCTTTCGCCTATTATTCTAGAAACCTTGAGTGGATTTTTTATTAGTTCAAGTGGCATTATTCTCCGCCTCCTACTATAGTTTTTCTATTAATTTATATGAGACGAGAATAAATTTATGCCAACATTTTTATTTGATTACCGTACCTGCCCTGCCCTCCAAGGCATCCACTGCCCTGTAAAGGGAGGTGATTATCGCTTTTCTTCCCGGATTTGATTTCACAAACATGACGGCGGCCTGAATCTTAGGAAGCATACTGCCCGGTGCGAAATGCCCCTCCTTTATATACTGTTCCGCTTCTGCCGCAGTCATGACAGACAAATCCTTCTGGTCCGGCTTCCTGAAGTTGATTGAAACCTTCTCAACTTCCGTAAGTATCATAAGTATATCTGCATTAATGTCCTCAGCAAGCCTTTCGGCAGCAAGGTCTTTGTCAATTACTGCCGCTATGCCAGAAAGACTGCCGTCCTCCCTTTCAATTACGGGAATTCCGCCTCCTCCTGCCGTAATTACTATAGTTGTATCCCAAAGGGTTTTGATTGCCGGAAGCTCAACTATCTTCTTGGGAATCGGGGATGCAACAACTCGCCTCCAGCCTCTCCCCGCATCTTCCTTCATTACATATCCCTTTTCTGCCTGAAGCCTTTTAGCCTCCTCTTCAGTGTAAAAGGCACCAATTGGCTTCGTCGGGTTCTTAAAGGCCGGATCGTCTTTATCCACAACCACCTGTGTCACTAATGTAACCACAGGTATATTCCTTCCCCGCTTCCTCAATGCCTCTCTTAATCCCTGCTGTACATGATATCCGATATAGCCCTGGCTCATTGCCCCGCACACATCAAAAGGCATGACCGGAGTAACTTCTTCAGCAGTCTCCGATGCCAGGAGTATTCTTCCCACCTGAGGCCCGTTGCCATGCACCACTGCCATTTCATATCCTCTGATGCTCATTTCTGCAAGGTATTCAGCTGTTTTATTCACTACCCTCAGCTGTTCTTCTGCGGTTGCCGGCTTTCCTGCCTCCTGCAGCGCATTTCCGCCTAATGCTACAACGACTTTTGTTATTGACATAAATCCCACCCTTTACAAAATACGATTTATAGTGTTGCCACCATTACGGCTTTGATTGTATGCATCCTGTTTTCTGCTTCGTCAAATACCACAGAGTGCCTGCTCCTGAATACTTCATCAGTTACTTCCCTGATGTCGTATCCCTTTTCTTTCATTTCTTTGGCCAGCTTGGTTTCAAAGTCATGGAATGCCGGCAGGCAGTGCATGAATATAACATCCGGATTGCCGGTCTTTTCAAGCATTTCCATATTAACCTTATAAGGTGTAAGCAATTTTACTCTTTCAGGAATCTTATCCTCTTCGCCCATGGACGCCCATACATCTGTATATATGACATCCGCGCCCTTTACGGCATCGATGTCATGAGCCACTTCAATAATTGCACCTGTTTCCTTAGCAACTTCATTCACCTTATTCAATATATCCTGACTGGGGCTCAGCTCCTTTGGTCCCAATGCAGTAAATTTCATCCCCATTTTTGCACAGCCGTACATCCATGCATAGGCCATGTTGTTTCTGGTATCGCCGCAAAATACGACCTTGACCTTGTTGAGAGGCTTTGCAACATGCTCTTCGATTGTAAGCATGTCCGCCAGAATCTGTGTCGGATGGTCTGCATCCGTAAGGCCGTTCCATACGGGTACTCCGGAATATTTGGCAAGGTCTTCGACAACCGACTGCTTAAATCCTCTATATTCTATCCCGTCATAAAATCTTCCCAGTACCTTGGCGGTATCTTCAAGAGATTCTTTCTTATTCATCTGTGAGCTGGACTGATCAAGATAAGTTACATGGGCTCCCTCTTCAAGAGCTCCCACCTCAAATGCACATCTTGTCCTTGTAGAAGTCTTTTCAAAAAGAATGACTATATTCTTACCCTTAAGCAGGTAATTGTATATGCCTGATCTTTTTTTAGCCTTCAAATCGCGGGACAGGTAAAGCAGGTATCTGATCTCCATTGGTGAAAAATCCATTAATGTAAGAAAGCTTCTTCCCTTAAGATTGACTGCCATTATAGAATCTCCCCCTTTACAAAATCTTTTTCAACGCTCTTCTAAATGTCTTCCCTCACTAAAGGCATGCTCATACACCTTGGGCCTCCTCTGCCCCTCACCAGCTCTGAGCCTTCTATTTCAAGTACCTCGATCCCATGCTTCCTGAGAATCTCATTGGAGGCTTCATTTCTCGAATAAGTCACTACCACTCCGGGAGCTATTGCCAGAGTATTGGTACTATCGTTCCACTGTTCCCTTGCAGCCGTTATCGTATCTCCGCCGCCGCTTTGTATCAGGCTGACCGCAGGAAGCCTGAGGCTCCTCTTGAGAACTTCCACCAAGTCATTTTCCGGTGTTACCTTTATGCCGTTTTTGCCACCGGGGGTAAGCCTATATACAACAACTCTGTCAAGTATCCCTGGATATATCGTAAATTTATCCCTGTCAACCATCGTAAATACCGTATCCAGATGCATAAATGCCCTTAGAGAAGGTATCTGGACAGCCAACACCTCTTTAATGCCGCTGTTTCCGGCAAAAAGATTCCTTGCAAGAATTTCAATACCATTGGCAGAGGTTCCTTGGCTGCAGCCTACTGCCGCTACTTCTTTGCCAAGCACCAGAATGTCCCCGCCCTCTATGCTGTGAGGAATAGTGTAATTATACCAAATTGGAGAGTACTCTTTCCTGAAAAGCGGATGATGATCATATATATATTTGATTAGCATTGGCTCTCTTCTTCTTGCATCTGTTTGCATGGAATTTATTGAAATTCCGCTGCCGATGATGGACAAGGGATCTCTCATAAAATAAAAATTCGGTATCGGATTTATATATAGTGGATAATCCTTTCTTATATAGTCCGAAAGGCTGTACTCTCTATCCACATCCTGTATA
>JAAYQK010000397.1 GCA_012519325.1 Gracilibacteraceae bacterium
TATGTCCAACCCAATTATATGATTATAAAGGAAGACCCATTTCAAAAATAGGGAACATAGAATATGATCTTGATGGAAACTTGGCACTTCATATTTCAAAAACACTAAACTTCAGTGCTGTTTTTCTTCATGCAACAATTCAAGAGAACATAAACAAGAAAAATTTTTCAAAAGAAAATATAATGCATTTTCTGCAGGATTGTCCTTTGTTTGAGAACGATAGGCAGGAAATTATTAGCCGAGCGATTGACGCATATTTCAATAACGACTATCTGACAATGTTGCATTTACTTATTCCCCAAATTGAAAATGCAGTCAGAAATATAGTAGAGTTGTCTGGACATAGTAGTCTAAAACGGCAAAAAAACAACAATGGTTTTCAATTAAAGACTTTTGAAGAACTTTTGGGAGATGATGCAGTGTTAAGTATTGGAAAAGATTTTGCTTACTATCTAAGAATAGTATTCACAAATCAAAGAGGTTGGAATCTAAGAAACTTGTTATGTCATGGTATAGCCCCTATGTCATTTTTTAATCAGATGACAGCAGATAGAGTATTTCATACTCTTATTTGTATTGGCTCATTAAGATTGCAATAACACCTGCCCACGCTACAAACCGAGCAGGTAAAAAGGTATTCCTCCATCGCTCACTTAGGCATAAAAAACATACTTGCAAGGGCAAGGCAAGTGGCTTCAAAAATCTCCACACCTTCGCCTTCGGCAAGGCTTCGCCAATATATGCCTACGGCTCGGGTAGTATTTTTCTCGCCACCCTTGCAAGCACCGCCTGCACACTCCGCTGTTGCGCTCCAACTCATTCCGCTACGCTTCATTAGGTGCTCACAGCGGGCGTGCCGTCTTGTTTTCTTATGCCAAGCGTTCGCTCAGTCGTCATCCGCGGCTACTTTTTGCCCCCTTGAACCCCAATAAGGTGTTCGCAATACTCACAAAATATTTATAAAGGGGGCAAACCGCCGCTTATTGTTGTGCTCGCCTGCGGGTCGCTCGGGCTAATCGGGCTGTCATAGTTTTTGCATTGCTCCGTTCCGTTTTTTTACCCAACCCTTTTCTTCGGTTGTGGTCGTGTTCGCTTCTTTCGTACCTCAATACGCTCACACCACCACGAGTTATATAAAAAACCAAGCAAGAGCAGTCATTCCCTCGCTCATTACGTTCGTCCCTCGCTTCATTCGCTCACTCATTCCTGCACTTGCCCAGCCCACAAAAAAACTACACTACGCGGCAAAAACATACGCCAGCCCTGCGTTTTCAACGTAGGCAGCCAACGCCCTCACTACGCTACGCTGCGTTCAGGCTTCCTTTATCTGCCACCCTCGCTCCACTCGCAACGGCTCGCGCCTCTCCCTCGATCAAGCGGGCAAATACTCCGCTGCGCTACGCAATTCGCCCACCTGCTTTCGGTCGGCTCAGGGCTGCTTTACCTGCTCTGTTTTTGTTTCGCCCACGCACAGCCCCCGACCACCCACCCCTAATACAACTGAATAGCAGTTTATTATATACCCTTTCAGGCAGAACCAAACAGCAATTAAATGATGTTTAAATAGGATTTTAGAAAGGTTTTATTGAAACTATTTTGTTCGGCAGAACAAATAAAAAGAGAATGCAAAAATAACTCGTTGCGGTCGCTTGTAAAGGTCAAGCCCTGCGGGTTGCTTTCAAAAAAAATCTTCCTTTTCCACCGTGTTACAAAGCGTATTTTTTTGAGCAAACCTTGACAAACTCCCTCCACTTCGTTTGCTGAAAGGCAATCCTTTTTCTTTCTTCTTTTTTTGTTTTTCTCTTCTGTCGAAAAAAATTGTTGTGGTGTGTTTTCGCTTGTGCGACGGTCAGTCGCAATCGGCAAAATAACGCAACCAAAAGCGCTATTAACCAAAACTAAATCAATCATTTAAAATGATAATACCTTTGCTTTCGGTCAAGGTCAAAGCCGTACCAAGTCAAGACCGGGACAAAGAAAAAAACGAATGTTTAACGCTATTTTTTTATTATGGGAACAATCAAACAAGGTATTTTAGGCGGATTTTCCGGCAAGGTCGGCACCGTCATTGGGTCAAGTTGGAAGGGCATCAGCTACATGCGTGGACGTGCCCAGAATGTCAAAAACCCTCGAACTGAAAGGCAGATGGAACAACGCAGCAAATTTGCACTCACGCTTGATTTCCTGAAACCCATTACACCCTTTGTGCGAACAGGCTTCAAGGCATACGCCAGCAAGCAAACAGCGTTCAACGCTGCCATGTCGTACATCGTGAAGAACGCCATCAGCGGCACTTATCCAAATTACGCAATCAATTTCACCAATGTGTTGGTGTCGCGTGGAGCGTTGGAAACAGCCAAA
>JAAYQK010000241.1 GCA_012519325.1 Gracilibacteraceae bacterium
CTTGTATAACTCATTGTACATATATAAATATGAGAACAAGTAATCTGAGCAAATATATCCAAACTTACCGAAGATATGCTTATCGTCAAGTGTAATTTTTCTGAAATTCATTAATCCTGCCTCCTTCAGCAAATACAAATCTTGCAGGAAAAGGAGCTCCCGAAGACAGCTCCTTTTCTTAATACACATTTCTCTTCTATAGTTCGATACGTGCCGCTACGCCATAATCCTCATTGCCGGATTTGGCTCCGACAAAGCTCCATTTTCCAGGGATCCCAAGATCTTTAGCCAAGCCCTCAAAAGTATACATCATTATTCCTGCATCTATATAATTCCTTGCGTTTTCGGGTTCCGGAACCGCCAGTTCCGCTTCTCCGTCTTTAAGTATTATTCTGCAAGGCTGAAGATTTTTATACGAAGGTGCATTTCTTAAATAGAAAAACAGGTCTGCCACGCCCCGGTTCTCTAATTCTTCATAGGTTGCACTTTTCCCCCACTCATGCATATATACTACTTCACCAAGTGCAAGTCTCGCCCTATCGGAAATCCCAGCCTCTGCAAACTTTATTCCGTATGGACTCTGCCTGTATTCCGATGCTTTATTCGTTAAGGAGGCACGAGGCTTCTTTTCCTTTAAGGCCTTCTCATTAGCTATTCCGAATGCAAGAAGGTAATTTACCCTAAATTCACTGTCTCCTGACAGTTTTACCTTTATATCTTCGGAAACTCCTCCGATATCTATCCAACAGCTGCCCAGGTACATCTCCTGCAATTTTTTGACCACCGACTGCATATGATATGCACCAAAAAATTCAGCTTCATGGCTTTCCTTAGAAAAAGCAAGCCCTATGTAATGGGGGCTTTTTATCATAACACCGCTGTAACCCCCTACTCCTTCTAATTCATTGAAAACCTCATCGCCATTTTCCAGCATGATAAGTGAAAATCCCTTTTCTTTCCCTGCATCGGCATTAATTTTTTCAAGATAAACTTTAATATCAGAAAGCACTAGGTCCTTTAATTTTTCTTGCTTATAATCCCTTATAGATTGAAGATCTGCCAGAAACTCTCTGAAGTTCATAATTACGCCCCCTTTTCCACATCTATTTATTATATATTAAGCTATCCTTTAATAGATATCAAGTAATAGTATTTATTTAATAATACTCTAATATGAATATAAACACAGAGGGCCATTTCTTTCGTTTTAAACGTCCCCCTGTTCTCCACCCTTACTTTATTATTTTACCAGCATTATCCTTTCAAGTAAAGCAATCGATACAAAGAATTACTATGGCATGCTGTCCGCAAACCCATCATAGCTTAGCTTTGTCCTCATCTAACGGCATTACGCGTACTTCAGGATGACACATTGAAGCTCCGACAGCTATTGTCCCTATGTTTTCTGCAATGAATGATATTCTCAGGCCCAGCTGGTAAATACAAAGGGAAACCAAATCACGATAGTGGAAAGCAGAATTACTGTCCCTGTCTTCTTTATAAATGACCAGCCCCGCCCCCACATTCTTCTGAGTATATTTCCCACAGTGGGCATATGATATACCAGCAGTTCCATTACAAAGGAGACCGGATCTCCTGCAAACATTACTTGAAACAGAAAGAGTGATTTATTTCACCAAAAGTTTCACCACAAAATAATTTGCAAAAACAACAGCAGACAGAGAAATAAAAAACTTCCAATACTCTTTATACAAATCAATAATGCTTACTTTCATGTATTCACAAGTAAAGAGCTGGCACAAATGGAGAGGAGAAAAAAAGTATCCAATAAATGACCAGATGAAAGTAAAATAGCAGTACAGCAGCATCATGTTTTCCGATAAGGGCAAAGCGACGATAATAGGCAGTAAGACTCCTAATGCAGCAGGCTGGAAACCGGTTGTGGTACCAAGGAATAATGATATTGCTATGATTCCAAGCATAACGGTATTTGGATTTCCAAATGTAAAGGTCAGAAAAGTATTAATCGACTCCATTTGACCTATGACCCCCTGGATAGAATAAACACCGATCAAGGCATATAATACATTAAGGTTAAAAGCCCGGACAGCATCTATTGGAAACATCTTTGTGGGATGAAGCAAAAACAACACCAGTAAATTAGCAAGCATCCCTATGTAAAAAGGTATTCCCAGTAAAAGATTCAGCAGCACGGCAACATACAAGGGAGCAGTGTACTTTAAAAGGCCTATCAGATTTTCCCACTTAAAGCTGTTTGGAGAAGCTGTATCCTCTTTAACCTTTCGTACATATAAATAGTAACCAATGATAACATATATAACAACAAAAATGCTGTTCAACCCAATCAGCTTGTATAAAGAAACCTCGGGTGCAAGAGACATTACGAGTAAATACCCGGTTGTGTACGGCATTATAAACATGGAGATATGCCGGAAAATTAGATTTATGATCGCTCTGTGAGGCTTTGACAAGTTCGACTTTTCACCCAATTGATCGATTAAAGGTGCCGACATCATTGCACCCCCGGGTACACTCAGCATACCGGGCATCGCAGGTATAAACATCAGAATCAGTCTTCTGCTATTTATTATCTCTGACAGGTATTCAAGAACCTTATCAATGATTTTATATTTCCTGATAAGTACTCCGATAATGGAGATTTCCGCTATAACTACAAGCTGCTGAACTTTATCGAAATTGAAAAATGTAGCGGCAACAGCATTTCCAAAACCTGCAATGCCTAATCCTCCCAGAACAGCCATAATAAATGCACAGATACAAATCGCAATCCCAACAGGGATCTTTCTTTTGCTAAAAACAGGAATAACAAGAAAAGAAACTATCACAGCCAAGAAATCCTGCACATCTTTCACCCTGCTTCATTATTATTTTTAAAAGAATTAATGTTAACTCCAATATTTAGAATACGTTATTATGATTTTAATGTCAAATTGTTTCCATATTGCGGATGCATCTCCATCTATATTTTAATTACATACTTATGCGCCTTTTCTTATGGAAATTCCGGTGCGGACACTTAAAAACCCGCCGTTTCCGGCGGGTTCAGCTTATTGTTCACTCTATTTTTTACTTACATTCAATATAAGGTTAAGGAGGATTCCAAATATGGCTGCACCTGCTATGCAGGGAACTTCTATACCGAAGAAAGGAATATTTCCGCCGAAGCCGTATTGTCCGCCAAGTCCTATGACCATGATAGTTGCAATTATTGCAATATTTTTAGAGCTGAATAAATCAACCTTTTTTTCGACCATAATTGCGATACCTTGGGCTGCGATGGCCCCGAACAAGTATACCTCAAGCCCCCCTATTACTGAAGTGGGAATTGAATATATTGCATTAACAAGAGGAGTGAAGCATGCAATAACCATAGCAATAATAGATGCCCCAATCAGAACCGGTATGGAGAATACTCTTGTAATTGCCATTGCACTGATGTTTTCCCCATAGTTTGTTCCGGCAGGACCTCCGATAAAGCCTGAAACAATATCTCCGATACCGTCGCCAATGAGGTTAAGGCCCAACTTTTCCGCAATGTTATATTTTTTATTACTTCCCTTTTTCTTAGCCAGATCGTTTACATAAATATCCAGCTGATATATATGTGCTGTCGATTCCGGTATAGTGGCAATTGCAATAGGCATAATAGCTGCCACTGCCATCAGTGATGCTTTTGGAAACGTGAAAATAGGAAGAGCAAAAATTCCGCTGTTTGCTGTATCCGGTAAAACCTTGAAAAGATCAATGCCCGTTACAAACTTGATTATAAATGCGGTAAAGCATCCGATAACCGGACCTAAGAGAAGAGGAAGCTGCCCTAAGAATCCCTTCAGATATACTGAGAGCAGAATAGTTGAAATCAAGGTAACAAGAGAAATAATCCAAGCCATATTACCCGCAAGAGCCAGCTGGGATTCCGCCACTGAAATGGTACCTGCCGTATCAATAGATATGGATGCTGCATCACGTAATGCATTACCTGCAAGGGTGAGTCCTATTACCATTGCAATAGGGCCTGTAATTGTCGCCGGAAGAATCTTCTCAATGGAATCTCTTCCGAAACGTTTTATTATAAGACCAGCTGCTATGGATACAAAACCGGACATTATTATACCAAATTGTGCGACTGCTATTTTTTCGTTAAGAGTATAACCTGCCAGCGCATCTGAGGCCATTAAACTGCTTATCGCAGCTACATATGAAAAGCTTGAGCCATAGTACAGCGGGATTTCCCTTTTTGTAATCAGTATAAAACAGAGAGTAGCAAGACCGCTGGCAAATATGGTCGTTGAAATGTGAAAACCTGTGATAATTGCAACTGCAACCGTTGCAGGAAACATTACCACAACCTGCTGCAATGCATAAAAAAAGAGTCTCCATACCGGTGGTCGTTCATCAGGCAGATAACCGATTAACTGTTGATTTTTTGTCATAGTAACATCCTCCTTGTTTTTTAGTATAGCCTTTACTCCGGAATAAATGTGCCGCAGCCACATTTAAGGTTTACTTCCCAACAACATAAAAATCTTGTCTGCAGTTTGCAGACAAGATCCTGTTTCTCGTTTATATAAGCTATATCCCTATAGCTTGTATATAATCTTGTCGGCATCACTGTACCAGACTTAAAGACTTATATCCTTTAATAAGATTATCACACCCGAAAGAGCTTTTCAACATATTTCGATATTTTTTATCTTGTTTAAACTTCAGCCGTTTGGCATATTTTCTATGATTTTTTTGAAATTAAATATATAATTAATATATACATAGTATGGTGGCCTCTGAAGTAATATTTATTATTAATCTATTTAGGAGGAACGTTTGATGTCTTATTTGCTTAAGCCCCTGAAAAACGAAAAATTGCCCTTAAGGAACAGGCTGATTATGCCTCCTATGGCTACTGCAAAATGTGACAAGGATGGAAATCCAGGGAAGGATTTATTTGAGTACTATGATGAAAAATCCCGGGGGGGATACATCTCCTTGATAATTATTGAGCACAGTTTTATATCACAACAAGGAAAAGCCAGCGAAGGACAGCTTTCTGCTGCAGATGATAGCTTAATTGACAGCTTGAATAAGCTGTCCGACATCGTTCACAAAAACGGCTCTAAGGTTGTAATGCAGATAAATCATTCCGGAAGTGCTGCTAAAAAGGAAATTACAGGAATGGATGCCGTTGCTCCTTCAGCAGTAGTAAACCCACGGCTTAAAGGCATGGTGCCGAAAGAGCTTACTAAAGCAGAAATAAAAGCTATAATTGAGCAATTCAAGGCTGCTGCATACCGTGTTAAAACGGCAGGCTTTGACGGGGTAGAAATACATTCCGCCCATGGATACTTATTGAATCAATTTCTCTCTCCTCTTACCAACAAGAGAACTGA
>JAAYQK010000242.1 GCA_012519325.1 Gracilibacteraceae bacterium
ATCACCTTATACTTATCGACAGTCAGTTTATCTGTTTCAGTATATGTAGATAATGTATTTGTCCTATCAACTCTGGTTACTATACCTACATTCCCAAAAACTGCAGAATATCTATCTAAAAGCTTGTCATTGAACCCTATAGAATAATATCTTCCATTCTCATCGCAATTTACTGGTCCATCGTGGCAAAACAAAATATTCATCGCTGTTCATCTCCTTAACTGTTCAATATTTTAGAATATACCTCATGGACTTTAGCTGCAGTATTATTTAGATCTAAAAGTTCATTAACTAACACTTGTCCTTTTTTTGCCATGTCCTTCATCTCGGCTTGATGCTCAATCGCCCAAATGATTTTATCTGCTAAATCCTCTGGATTTTTTGATTTAGAAAGACAACCTGTTTCTCCGGGAATAACAATATCGGGAAATCCACCTACATCCGAACTGATAGTCGGAACTGCAAGCATTAAACTTTCCGCTGCTCCCCCCAAATTCTCGCTATGGGAAGGATGAACGACAACGTCAATTTCTGGATAAATGTCATATACATCCCCCCGATACCCGGTAAATACGACTTTGTTTCCAAGTACCTTTTTTGCATACTCTTTAACTTGATTCTCATAAGATTCTGCTCCATCCCAAGCGTTTCCTATGATAACAGGAACAACATTGGGGTGTTTATGAACCACTGACTTTATCGCATCAATAAAGTCCTCATGCCCTTTGATACCACGCTTTTGCCCCAAGTATTTTTTTGGTTTATAAAAATAACTCACCATTGCCACAATAACAGCATCATCAGATATGCCGTATTCAGAGTGCAGGATATTTTTAGATACATCCTGCGATGCGTCTTTATGTGGGACACCATAATAAGCCAAATGGACTCGCTGAGGAGCAATCCCTTTATCTTTATAAATTGAACAGGTTTTATTACAAGCACCCGCCCAATAATCTGCCTTGGTTGCCGTGCATCGCTCGGCAAAACTTGTTAAAGCGCTCTCCAGGTGAAATGGTCCAGGCACTTGGAATAATCGAGGTGTCTTATCTTTTCTCAATGCCAATCTGCACATCAAAACATTTGTTACAAAATGCAAATGAAGTATGTCCGGCTGTACCTGCTTGATAGTATGCCGTATTTGCTTACAAACTGAAAAGAATTTCCAAGGCTTTGTAATAGGGAGTCTCCAATCGCCTTCAATGATAGTCATTCCGTTTTCTTTATACTTTTCTGCATTCCCCTCGGAATCATTTGGTAATACAGTTATAATTTCTACACCCAAATCTTTAAGGTGTTTTGCTTGATTAAATGCCCAAGCTGCTCCCCGGTTTGTCTTTACGACTTGAAGTATTCTCATTGGATCACTCCCCTTAAAACTATTCTACATCATTTCCTTTTCAATCGCTGTACCTAAGCCTGTTACATTCGCCACATAGGGTACTCCGAGACTCGCACAGGCCATACCGCCATACGCATTACACTTGATCGTGTATGTGAATACGATATCGGGTTTAATCTCCCTCAGAACTTTCTTATAAAAACTAATGAGTTTAAGCTCTTGGATGGGGTTGGTACCGTGGCGATTCATAAGAGTGCATGGTACAAATTTACAACCTATCTCTTTTATTGATTCTACGAACTCACCATCGGGTACGCAGAAATAAACTTCATTCTCTTTTACAAGTTCCTCAAGCAACTCCCGCCGAAACTTGTACAGTCCCATATCAATGTTCGCAAGAATCAATACCCGCATTTCGTCTTTCCCTTCGTTCAGATCAGTTCCATGATCTTCGTTATTTTTTCTATTCCGCCTCTATCGCCACTGCTGTAGAGACCATCCGAATTCTTAAACCATATACTCTTCATTCCCAGCTGCTGTGGTGCCTGAAAATCCTTTACAAGGTTATCTCCAACATAGACAACATCTGCTGGATTCAATCTCCACCGTGTTATCATGATTCTAAACGCAATATCACAAGGTTTCCGGAACTG
>JAAYQK010000243.1 GCA_012519325.1 Gracilibacteraceae bacterium
GCAAATAAGCTTCTCAACCATCCTTCTGATGTTTACGGCATTTGTGTTGGAGGAGATGCTGAATATTTTAAAACAAGGATATCGGAAATATTGTATGAAAGCATGAAGTACATGGGTGTAAACATACCGGTATCCCGGAAGGATATTAATATCATAGACGGATATGTGGGAAGAGGATATGCCTTAAGCCGTCCTGAGGAGCTCAGATTCATCCAATTTCTTTCGAAGCTGGAAGGAATAATACTTGACCCTGTATATACCGGAAAAGCAATGTACGGACTTGCAGAGGAAATCAAAAAAGGTACTTTTATAAACCATAAGAATATACTTTTTATTCATACCGGAGGGCTTTTCGGGCTCTTTCCCCAAGGAAGCCTGTTTGAGTTTTAAGATAAGAGGACGTTTCGGCTGTCTCTTTGAGACAAATGAAACGTCCCAATGTCCTTATTCCATATAGAAATCCGGCTCCCTGTTAAAGAAGAAAACCCCAACTCCCCCTATTCCCAAATGGCTGGTCAGGGCAGCCCCTATCTCGTTTATCATTATGTCCCTATTCCCCAACCTTTTTATTATCATATCTCTAAGCTCATTTGCAATATCCCTTTCATAAGCATAGCTGATGCCTATGGTCTGGTCAGGGAAATCCCTTATCCTCTCTTCCATAATACCCACAATTGTATCAAGTGCCTTTTTCCTGCCTCTGACCTTTTCAAGAATTTCCACAGTTCCATCCTTCACATGCAGAATAGGCTTCACATTAAGTATACTGCCGATTATCCCTTCAGTTTTGCTTATCCTCCCGCCTCTGACAAGCCAGCTGAGATCCTGTACCATGAAAATATGCTCCACATAGTCCGCCAGCTCATTTATTTGCCTGACTATCATATCAAATCCCAGGCCAGCTCTAGCTAGCTTTGTTGCCTGCAGTGCAATTAAACCGATTGCTGTTGATCCGCTTTTGGAGTCAATTACACTCATCCTTACTTTGCCATACTGCTCCTTATGCTCCTCCATCAAAGACACAGCCAATTGATAAGTACCTGAGAATTTTGAGGAAATGGCAATAAATATAAAGTCATTCCCTTCCTGACAGCATTGTTTGAAAAACCCGGAAATATCCATTGGCCTTGGCAGGGAGGTTTGTGGTATAATTCCCTTCTTCATGGCCTCATAGACCTCTTTCGCATTTATTGTGACCTTGTCCAGATACTCTCTATCATTAAGATAAATCCTTTGAGGTACTGATTTTATTTCATATTCCTCCAATAATTCATCCGGCAAGTCACAGGAACTGTCCACAATAATTCTTACCATGCACCAACCCTCCGATTAAAATAATGCTTGTCAAATTATCCTAATTTAATATATGTGCATGGTATCCAGTGTGACTCACTTTGTCCCGCTACCCGGAGAATACCCAGAACCTGTATCCAACGTAGTTGATAATCTGAGTCAGAAGAAGTATGCCTGCTTTTGACAAAAAGGCAGAAATCTTGAATACATCTGTAAACAACCACATAGCAGCTGAAGAAGCAGCCATCGAAAATGCGTTTACAGCAAAAAACCTTAGGGCTTCCCCTGTAATACTACCGGCGTCAAACCTTCTGAATGTCCATATTCTATTCATTATAAAGCTGTTAAACATACCTGCTGCATATCCCGCACACTGGGCAGCATATGAAGGCCATGAGGTCAGGTTTACAATAACAGTAAAAACTGAAGCGTCAACCATTGTGTTCACTACCCCAACAGCACTGAATCTGAGCATGTAATATCCTTTCAATGTACATCACCGTCATAATATTTAATTCTGATGGCAGGAACCACCCCCATTTTTTCAACAGCATCCTTCATGTATATATATCCGTCATGAAACACTGCTCTAACCATACTTGCATCATAAAAATACGGAGTCTCCAGCCAATATGGGCATTCTCTTCTTATATCCGCACCAGCCCTGTGGGCATTGCAAATGTCTCTTATATCAGGAAGAAAAACCTTATCAACGCATATATCATAAAAAGCACTGTCATAACCCCTATCTGCCAGTTCAGGAATATGAGTCCAGAAGAACTCTCTGTCCCCGCCCCTTTTCAAGTTTATATTTCCCGCTGAAAGCAGGTACTTATTCTCGTAATCAAGAATCAGTTCCTTTTCCCCGGGTTTAAAGGCCTTGAGGAACTCCGTATTCAGCCAGGCCCTTAGATCACTGTCCTTCCATATATTGCTCCCAAGCCTGTTTGGATTTCCGGATAAGGAAAAAGGTCGGGCTTCAACAGCAGAGCAGCATATAAGCAGATAACCTTCTCCGCCGTCTTTTATTACCTGCCAGAGCAGCTTTTTCCCGTTGTATTCCCCCATTTGTATATAATATGGCCTTTCGCTTACCATAGTCTCAATAGTTTCAAGAAGCCCCAAATTCAAAAAAAATGCCGCAATTGACAAACATACCACAGCTTTCACTGTAATTGAGGCAGACAACATATTGACTGCCAGATATATGCCGATTACAATCATTAAATCCACGGAGCTCACGAAAGCAAACATATGCTTTGCAAGATCAGCTTCTCCGTTGCTTATGACAGGTATACAAAAATTGAACAGTGCACTAAACAGCAAGGATAAAGCCAATGCAGCCTTCATTCTCGCTTCGTCTCTTTTTTGTTCACAGCCGCATCCTTTCAGAAATAATCCTGCTGCCAATACCAAAAACATTAAACATACTGCGGCATTGAACCATATGGTGTCAAAAGGAAGCCTCTTCCTAATCCGGCTCCAAAATGAAAATGACTCATCAAATACAAGTCTGGTATATGATATATCCCTGTTTGACAAATAAGGCGGCCTGACAAATCCGCTGTGCCTTGCGGATATTTTTAGCTTCGCTGCAAACGTTTCCGGATGCTTCAGGTAATAGAAGACCAAATTCTTCTTCGACAGCTTTGAAAAATCATTTTTGAAGCTTTCCGAGGAAGTAATGTCCGAAATATAAGGTGAATAATATGTAGTTCCTGCAAGCTCCTTCATGTACACAGGCAGCCCCAATTCCTCAATAGCCGGCTCCACAGGCTCCCTGTCCCTTAAAATGCCGAAAAAAACCGCATTATAATTAGTGTGTGTGTTCATCCATTCAGGAACTATCGACCATATATTGGCGAGAATAAAAAAAGATACACTCAGCAAAGCAATAATCCTTAACCTGTATATTGTGCTTTTTTTAAGTATAAGCAGAGGAATTGCCGTAAATGTGAGCACGAGGACTGCAACAGGTATATTGGCAAATTTAGTCCAGGCAAAAGCAGTCAAAGCTAAACAAAGCAATACAAAATTCATTGTCGGGTACTTACTACCTATAAGCCTGATACCTAATGCTGCAGACAAAATAAAAAGTATAAGCTGCGGTGCCTCTCCGTAAAAAGAATTAAAGTATGCAATATATCCGATATCACAGAATATTACTGCCGCTGCAGCTTTAATAATAATATCCTGCATCAGGCTTTTTCCTTTCAGACATTCCATAAGAAGAGCCAAGGATGCGGAATACATGACTATATAGAGAATACCCATGGCACCTATATGAAAAGCAAAAATATCTACGCCTGCAATTTTGTTGCGCAAAATGTTGATAATGATTGCTAGCTTGATAAAAAAATGCTGCAAGGATGGATAAGACATGGGTGAGTCCAGAGCAAAAACTGCATTTAGAATTCTTTCCCTAATCGTTGCACCCCCCGGCTTTAAATAGTATGTGTCAATAAAAGTAAACCTGTCATATGGATTGTCTTCCATTTTCACAATACGGTTAGGCTTCATTACTCTTATATAATCACCATTGTCTGACAATCCGACTGTTCCATTGGCAAACAGTACTTGACACTGTATGAATAACAGAACTATGAAAAATAAAAAAGGATGAATTCTTTTACGGAAGCTGAAAATTCATATCACCACCAAAAGCTATTTTAAATGAAACCCTATTATTTATATATTCCCAAATAACCCTTACAATAACTATTCCATCCCTGATTCATGCCGCAACAAAAACTCCGATATTCACAATTCATATGTTATGTTATACTACATTGTAAAGTAATAATTATGAGATAATAACTAACAGGAGGTTTTTATGGGTATAAATACACTGAAAGAATTAAAAATAGGTAATCTGACTGCAAGACTGCCTATTATTCAGGGAGGTATGGGAGTTGGAATATCAATGTCCGGCC
>JAAYQK010000244.1 GCA_012519325.1 Gracilibacteraceae bacterium
TGCACATTTCTCACATCTCTCAGATTGATTTTCAGTTCTCTCAGGCAGAGCTGAATATTTCCAAGGCATACCTTCAGTTCTTTTATATACTCCTTATTTTCATATGTATTGCCCTCAATGAGCTTTATTATGGCATTCTCCAGCCTTTTGAGTATTTTCCTGTCCTCACTTCCAATCACTATCATATTGCTTATACCTTGTATTATTTGCTCTGTATACAGGTGAATATCTTTTACTTTTAAGAGAAGTTCAAAAAAATCATCCAGTACCGATTCCTTTTCTCCCATCAGAAGCTTTATCTCCGTATATGTATTGAAGCATATGAACCGTAGTGCCATATCGTCATCATCAATACATTTGAATGCTTTGTTAATGTAACTGAGTGCCTTTTTATACTGCCCAAGTATCTTATAAACAATAGCAATTTTGTTGTATACATTACACTTTACCTTCATATCCTTTTTATCTGCCAGGCAAAGAGCCTTGCTGTAATATCTGAGTGCTGCTTTAAAATCCTTCTGCCTTTTATATAACAGGCCGATATTCATGATAATAAGTGCGGTATCCTTATCATCTTCTGAATATAGCAATGCATTTTTAAACTTTTGTTCAGAACAGTAGTATTCCTGCATATTGCTAAGGAGCATCCCATATCTGTAATAATGGAGAAACAAAACATGACTGTCAATGTCGGACACCTGTAAAAGCAATTCTTCAACCTTTTCATAATACGCTTTGGAGTGTATGTATTCGCGATTATAATAATAAATATAGCCCAGTTCAGAGTAGTACTCGATCAGATGGTCCAAACAGTTTTCACGGCTAATCAGGTCTATGGCCAGCTTCATTGCCGTCACGGCATTGGTACTACTATTGGTATGAAAATAATACATCCCAATATTCCTGTGCATCTTTGCCGTTTCTAACGTCAGCTTCTCCCTTATACACAAATCTCTCAGCTTTTCCAATACAATGAGATCTTCTTTTCTGTTGTACTCTCTGATCCTTTTCGTGACTAACTCAACATTATTTGCTATTTGCCGACGTTCCGGCATGCCTCCAATACGATCCGCCTTTAATTCCAAAAGACTCACCGCCATGTCCAATTTATATAATTTATATAAATATTACAGCATCACAATTCCGTTTTATAGTCTTATAAGTTAAATTGTTCCATATATTATATAAACTGTGCTTTTTCGACACTCCCCTGCCACTCATATAAATAAAAATAAAAAAAGTATCGCAAACTCCTTAATCAGTCTGCGATACTTCACATCGTATATGTTACTTCTCAAAAGTATCTTTTACCGATTCAAGCATTTCCCTAATCGGAAGCTGGTATGGGCACCTTGTCTCACACAATCCGCATTTCTCACAGTCGCTGGCTTTTGAAGGCATGCTGTCATACCTTGTTTGAGCCCACTCCATAAGATTATATCTCTTATAATAGCTTTCCATAACGAACACTACAGGTATATTGATTCCCTTGGGGCAGGGCTGGCAATAACCGCATCTCCTGCAAAAGCGCTCTCCTAATTCAGAGGCTTCTTTTGACAGCGCTTCTTTCTCAGCCTGTGTCAACGGCATTTCGTCAATTGCTTTTATATTGTCCATCAGCTGTTCTATGCTGCACATTCCCGGTATTGCACAGGTTATATGCTGATTCTGAAGTATAAACTTCAATGCTGCCCTTGCATTTGTAATAGCGCCTCCCGCAAAGGGCTTCATTCCGATTATTCCGATATTTTTTTCATAAGCTTTTCTGAATAACTCCGACCCCTGAGTTTCTACTGCATTATATGGGTATTGAATCGTTTCAAAAACATCATATTCAAGTGCTTTTTCAATGATATCAACGCTGTGGCTTGTTATCCCTATATGCTTTATAACCCCTTTATCCCTGTATTCCTGCAAAGCCTCCAGTGCTCCGCCTTTTGCCATCACCTTTTCAAATTCCTGCAGGTTGGTTATATTGTGTAACTGGTATAGATCAATATAATCTGTTTTTAAATTATTCAAAGAAATTTCTATGTCCTGTTTAAACCCTTCCTTATCCCTCGCCATAGATTTAGTAGCTAGAAACACCTGCTGCCTTTTCCCCTGCAGTGCGCCTCCTATCAGGCTTTCGCTCACTGAATAGCCTCTTGCGGTATCAATAAAATTGATACCCTGCTCCAATGCCTTTTCTATAAGCTTATTTGAATCTTCTTGATTCAACTGCTGAATCGGGATGCCGCCAAAGCTTATCCTGGATACTTCCATCCCTGTTTTGCCAAGCACTCTGTACTGCATTTACCTTTCCTCCTTATGATTAATAAGTTCATACAAAGTATTGTAAAGATTGCTGAAACGTTTTTTCATATTGATCGGCCTTCCGCTTCTGTTGGTAAAGGCATGAACTGTCTCTCCCTCTGCCAGCGTTTCTCCGTCTGAAGTCCTGATAAGCTTATATAGGAAGGCTATCCTCGCAACAGTCATTTCTTTTATTGAGGTTCTGACCAGAAGCTCATCATCATACTTTGCAGGAATTCTATATTTGCAGTGGGTTTCTGTCAACGGAAGCATTATGCCCAGCTCCTCCATTTCCTTATATGATATTCCTGCGGCTTCACGAAGGTACTCAGTCCTTCCCATTTCAAAATATATATAATAATTGGGGTGGTATATTATCCCCATCTGGTCAGTTTCACCATATCTGGCCCTAAGTATTGTATCATGTGCCTTCAAATTATCATCTCCCAGCGTCCATTCATACAGCAAAGTATCTCCAAGGCAGCTCTCCTGATCTCCAACTCGTTAAAAATACGCGAAAAACTCGTGTCTGTTAAAGCACCCTTGCCGCTCCCCTGTATATGAGTCCCCGTACCGTATCCATTGTAATAAGTTGTCCATCTCTTAAAATGCTTAATGCATTTTCAACACCCACTATCACTGGTTTCCCCAGATTGATTCCCGCAATAGCCGCATGGGATGTTATTCCGCCTTCTTCCACAA